>JADGDW010000177.1 GCA_016744725.1 Candidatus Albibeggiatoa sp. nov. BB20
ACAACATCATTCAAAGCTTCCATTAACTTCTTATGGCTACGACTACCATATAAGCGAGCAGAAAATACGGTGATGATTTCCAATACATCTTGAGCTAACTCTTCCTCAAAACTGGGTTGTTTACCTTGGTGAATAATGATAATTTCTATATTCTGCTTTTCGCATAAACTAAATATTAATTCTGCTCCAAATCGTAATAATCTATCTTTATGAGTTAATACTATAGTCAATTCTATCTTAAGTGTGAGGACTGGTAGTCCTGAAATTCTTTAAATATTAATTACTTATTAAAAATAAGGGCTGCCAGTCCTGTATCACTTTAAAGTAAAATGACTATAGCTTCTATTTCATAGGCAAAACTAACTTGAGGAGATAGAGGCAAGAAAAATGAGTAACAAAAATATTACGACTTCTATTCGCGCGGTTCTGTTAAATGTGCATAAGGTGGAATGGTTTGTAAACGGGCATCCTCAACTGGCATACCCACTGTAAAATGATAAATACTCTGTAAACTATGATTTTTAATCCCTAGCACTTCATGAACAGCATCATCGAAAAAGCAGCCAATACCAGTGCCTCGCATCCCAGCTGCTTCCGCTTCTAAATATAAAATTTGGCCAATAATACCTGCTTCCCAAAATAAACGCCGATAAGCCCAAGTTTCAGCTTGTATATGATCCTCAAATTCAGCCAACATGCCTAAACTAAATGCACTGTGTGAGGCAATATTTTGATGGCAAGATAAACGCTGTGCTGCATTTTGTGCATTGGCACTGACCAAATGATAAAACGCTAAATGTTCAGGACAAGAATCAGGTTTTTGCCAAGTAAATTTTTCGTGTTGCAACTGCTGTTTCAATGTCTCTACCGCAGCATCATGACGCGCTAAAATATATAAGCCATTAGCTAAGCCATCAACTCGATGTACAAAAAAGATCAAATGTAAACGGGGCTGCGATTTAAAGACATCCCAAAAATGTGAACCTTCACGTGGCAACGTACAATCTAGCATCCGATAAAAATGATCTAAACCTAAAATGCTTTTTCCATCAAACTGCTGAGCACTACGGCGTTGTCGAATCAATTGAGCCGCTTGAATATCAGCAATAGGTGGCAATGCAGGTAATGCTGGTGCTAAATATTTTTCTTCCTCAGTCACAGGCTTTTTAGTGATCTCAATCGTTTTATCAATCGTTGGCCATTCATAATGATGCTTTGGATCAAGTAAATTGGCTTTGCCTTGCCATTGAATGGTTTGCATCACGGGGGCTAAATGTTCTCCACTACAAACGCAAGTATTTGCCTGTTGTTGAGTTTGAATTAATAAAACGGTTTCAGGGATTTCAATCTCATTACTATGAAAATCATCGGTTTGATTCAAGCCTAATAATTGGGCAATTTCAGCATCTGACCAACTGGGCAATACACTGGCTTTCCAACCGAAACAGGCTGCTGCATAACGTACTGCTGCAATGGCATGACCTACATCATGCTGACAATAACGAAAAGCCCGCTCACCATATTTCCATGCTTCACGCCAAGGAATCGAACTTAAACCAATTAAAAAATGATTTGAGGATAAAATAGGTTGCAACTGCTGTGAATCTGCAAAAATCCCCCGTTGTTCCAAAATATGATGTTCACTCACATAATGGTACACAGCAACCTTTAAATCATCCATATCATCAGTAATCACATAAGCCTCTGTTGGATGTAAATTGCCGCTGGATGGATTACAACGCAATGGCCAGCGTGAATCATCAAACTGTTTCCATGCAGATAAGCCAAATGCCAGTTCTAATAAACCAGATAAATTTTTTAAACTTAATGGGAAAATATTTTTAGGTTCAGTATATAAATCATCGAATTGGACATTTATTTTATCCGCAACTAAAGGCAGCTCAATCTGTTTTGCACCTTCATAATAACGAAAACCGCTAGGCTGTTGTTCCCAGTCAATATGCTCAGGACCATTAGCATAACGCTCAAAATGATGTTTAGTTTGATTGTGATAAGCCATCACAAGGTCAAAATGGCTAGGCATGTTTTGATTTGGCATATTTGCAGGTCGCATTTGTGAGCAGCAGGCATCCTTTCCCACTACTAATAATTTTAATGAATGATAGCTTTACCTTGTTTATCAACAGAGTATCCAGCTATTGGAGTTGCTTGGGTATACTTGTTTAAGCATTGTCGTGCATGATGGCTACCTATATCAGACCATAATTCCATCGCTTCTAAAGGCTCTAAACTGGGTATATCTAAATGCACCTCACGGGTGGCATGTAAGACATCCATAAGCACCACAAAATGCTGAGCTAAATCATCAAATAATTCAGCTTTCAGTTTGCTAGAAGTTGTGGCTAAAATTGAATAAGCATTGACACCCATATCAACATAATAACGCATTTTAACTCGTCTACGCTGAGCCAATCGTGGAAATAAACCAACAGATAACAAACATTTATCACCTAGAGTTTGTAAACAATCTTCTTGATGATGGCCTGTGGCTTCTAAACTATGTAGATATTCCAGTGCAACGATAGTATCAACTAAATGGGCTTTTTTAGTGTAACGCATCAGTAAAAACACTAAATAGCTTTGTAAAGTTTCTCCTAAATGAGTGTGGCAAGTTTGCTCAGCATCACAAATTAAAGTGTGCCATTGCGCCGTTTCCGAGGAATTTAAGACCAAGCTGTCCATAATCACCCTCCACAAGTTTAAATAGATAATATGACATAAAGCATTTTTTACGCCTCTTTTAAAAACCTATTACGCTAAAAATGTAAAACTATCTGTATACTGATATGCTAAAAGGTAGATTTTTAAAGATAAATTGAAGCTTATCTATGAAAAATATGGAAATGTTCAACTTAAAATAAAGAATAGAAATTAGGGGTGAAATAATACAATTGTAAGATTGGTGGCAATGAACCAAAGCATTCTATTTAAAAAGGAAAGTTTTACAAATAAGCTTGGAAATACTTTGTAAGGTGAGTCTTAATTACTTGACTGTATCTCTGTATTTATTGATTTTATTATCTGTAAGATAATAAAATTTAAAGGATATGCACCAACATAGGTTTCATAATAATCGGTACATATGCCATATATTATCGACAACAGGTGCTAATGAATCCCATAATGCCTTTGCAAGCTATTTGCGACAATTGGGGTTTTCTCAATTTAAAATTGAACTGATGTCTTGCATTAAAATCATAAATTTATAAAGCATAATTGGCGTATTCTATTTATTCCAAGCTGCTAAAAATTCGGTTAAATGCATCTTATCAGTTTTTTCTAAAAATTCACGCACTTTCTCACATTCCTGTTCATATATTTCAGGGCTAATATGTCCACGCATCATTTCAAAACGTAAATAGACTAAAAATGTATTTAATACATCGGTTTCACAATAATCTCGGATTTTTTGAATCCCACCCTCTAAGTAAGTATCCCATACTTTATCGCCACTCATACCCATTTTGCCGGGGAATCCCAACATACTAGCAATTTCATCTAAAGACGCAAATGCGCCAGGCTGATAATTAGCCAATTTATCCATAATATCAACGTGATGTGCACCATAACGATACGCATAGTTGACTTTCCAATAATGGCTAGCATTGATTCCATATTTTAAAGCACGGTAATTTAATACGGGCAAATCAAATCCGCCACCATTCCAAGAGACTAACGTTAAACTAGGCTGCGCGCTGGCATATTTATTAATTGCACCGAAAAACTGCCGTACTAAATCTTGCTCTGAACTTTCCGCATTGCCCAGTGACAACACTTCTAAGGTATCTTTCTTTTCACCTTTAAAATGTCCGTTGAATCGAAATACGCCTGAAATCGCAACAATTTTCTGTAAATGCAGTTTTACCATTTCTACTGGACGTTCTAGTTTACGATTGCGCTCATAGAGCATCACCCGCTCAACCCCTTTAGGGTCTAATTCGGCCATCTCATCAGGATGGCCATATAAATGCCGACCTGTTTCAACATCGGGCACAGTTTCTATATCAAAAACAAATACATTCATGTCAGTTTTCAGTTATTAAGGAATTAGCTTAGAAAATAATTATCAATTATCAGTTAGGAATTAGCAATATGCATTTAAATAAATTTTATACGTTTGCCTCTCATTTTCATAATTTACCCCTACCCTATCTAATCAAAAAGTGTTTATCTATTTCTTGTAAAGCTTTTTCAGCCTCATATATCTCTAAATCAAGTAAGCGTTCGTATATATCTAACCCTTGATCTTGAAATTTTGGTAGGCGTTGTAATGCCTGTGCTATATGGATAACACTAGAGTCAGATAACATCTAATGATGATTAGATTTGCTCAAGATAGGCATTACAAACTTTATAAATAATTTCTGTGTTTGATTGTGTATATCCTAGTAAAGCATTTATTTCTAACAAGTTATTTAGAGATTCAAATGTTAAGTGATTTAAGCATAATGCCTCTAGCATCTGAATCGTATATTTATCCATAATCATGTTATTGCATATCTTTGCAACACTTCATCAGCAGAAAGCACATGTAGATTTTCGCTAACATAGTCACGCCTGAAATCATCCATTGTGTAAGGCATCTCTATTTCTTATATTTTTTCTGATTTTCCAATTGTTCTAAAAAGGTTCGAAGCATTTCAGGAGAATATCTTTGCAATACTTCATCAGGCGACAACCCTTCTAAGCGTTTTTCAGGAGAATATCTTTGTAATACTTCGTCAGGCGAAAGCACATGTAAGTTTTCGCTAACGTAATCATGTACAAAATCGTCCATTGTGTAAGGCATCTCTATTCCTTAGATTTTTTCTGATTTTCCAATTGTTCTAAAAAGGTTCGGAGCATTTCAGGAAAATATCTTTGCAATACCTCATCAGGTGAAAGCACATGTAAGTTTTCGCTGACGTAATCGTGTACAAAATCGTCCATCGTATAAGGCATGACAGCTCCTTTTTGCTTATAAAATTCATAGAGTTGATTAAGTATAGCTCTATCATGTTCTGAGTGCCAGTTGTAGTTCTGACCACCATACACAAAACCTACAGCCAGAATGGCTATGCTGGTTTTCACCAAGTTTCTTTAAAATTTAAAACAACTTATCAATATCACGCGCTGTATTCAAAACACGAATAATTTCTACATTATCAGAAGTAATGCGATAAAAAATAACATGATTTTGTACTGGGAAACTACGCAATCCTGTTGCTAATTCATCACGCTGTCGTCCTAGAAATGGGTTTTCCCCTAAAGTGTGACATTTATTCATTAATACTTGCAAAACACGAGTGGCAGCAGGCGGGTTATTTTCAGCGATATACTCCCAAATTGTATCCAAATCATCATGCGCAATTGAGGTAAATTTAAGACTCATTGAGCTAAAGTTATTTTTTTATTGATTGATTCAAAAACATGTTCTGCATCAATTAAGTCTCCACGGTCTGCTTGTTCAATACCTACTTGAATGTCCGCTTTTAACTTACCCATTAAACACAACGCATCATTGACCAATTCATCTATTGAGCGATAACGCCCAGACTGTAATGATTGTTGTACAAAAGCTTCTGCCTGTGAGTTTAAAGTAATGTTCATCAGTGATAGTCCTTTGTATAAAGGTAAGTTCAATTATCAGTAGACAATTATCAAGTTTGAGTGCTTTTTGTTAATTGGTCATTGCTAATTGTCAATTGATTTACAGCCTAAACGGCTAACGTCTGTGCGACTTTAAGTAATGTGTCTGGTGCGGGTAAGGCTTTTGTGTCTCAACAGCCTAAACGGCTAATAACTAAATCCTAACTCACTGCCGTAACTTTTGCAACTTATCCTTACGTTTTACTTTAGCATTTTTCGACGGCTTATCCTGAAATGTATACACTTCTTCTGCTAAATGAGCCAAACATTCACGATCTTCACTTACCCAATTTCCTGCCAACGCCTGATTAATCGCTTTTGACAACGCATCAGATAACACACCATTGGTACTCGTATCGCCTGAACTTCTACATTGTTGCAAACACTTTTCAACATCACGGATCATTCTTTGTTCGACTGTTAATTTTGCCTCTTCCTGTGCCAAACGCTGCGCCTCTTGTTGAGCCTGTTTCTCCTGCTCCGCCGCCAAACGTACCGCATTCTGTGCTTGAATTTCCTGCTCTGCCATTTCTTGTAAACGCTGTTTAGACATTTCTACTGACAAAATCCGCAACCATCCAAACGGCAAACAAGGCTGATTTTTCACCACCAAACGCCGCGTTTTTGGAAATTCATCCACACCCGTTTTACCCAGATTATATAAAGTACGCATTTCATTTTCCGTCACCTCATCCAACCAATCACCCGTCATCCCATTCCAACCATTCCCCCAACCCACGCGAATATAAGCCGCATCCGTATCTTGTTTAATGTGCTTTAATAGATTCTGACATTCCTGCTCAACCGCCGTTGCACCATACTGATGAAAAAAGGTAATTTCTTTGGTTAAATGCTGCTGTGCATGATTATTTAAGATTTCACGCCATTGCTCAAAATTCTGTGGAATTAACTCATTATTCCAATTTAATACTTGTTGCGCTTGAGGATTATGCAATAAAAAATCATCAATTTGTAACGTCAAACTCGCTTCACTACTCGGGGCTAAGGCCTCAGCAACAATACCCGTCGCATCCTGCCACACATCAATGCTGTCACGTCTACCCATGACTTTCCATTTAGCTTTCAAAGGATTACCCGCAAGATTCAACCAACGCACATCCATCATGTTGAGATTATCCGTTTTAAATTGAATATCACTCACATGCAAACTGCGTAAAAAGTCGAGATTTTGTGTATTTTGTTGCGAATTATTTGGCGAAGATGAAAATAGATTTTCTAATAAACGATTATCTGCTGTAGCAGGATTTCCACGACTCTTAGGTAAATAATGCTTAATATTATCAAACCCTTGCTGTTCAATTAAATGAGACAATAAAGCCGTCCGCATTGCACCTTTAAGCGAACTCCCCGGGATAATCGGATGCCAAAAACCATCTTTTATTTGCTCCCGAATTTCATTAATTTCTTTGATTGGAGAATGAGCAAACAACTGTAATTGATAGCCATAGCCGCCTTTATAATCATCTACAATATCAGTCAAATTATTTAATTTAGTTATGTTTCCAACAATTTCCGCTAATTTTGAATCTTTTTTTAACATTTCCTCAACTTGATTAAATAAATACTGCTGATCTGGCACAATCACATTTTGCCCACGCGCTAAAAAGTCAGCATCCCGAATCAAGGTTTCTCCCGTCCCCACATGTACAGGCGTAAGGATTTCAACAACATGCGTAGTGGTTTGATTTTGATATTTTTTTGTATTTTTTATCGGCGGTGATTTTTCAGGTTTAGCCTGAGGTTCTGGAGCTTGTTGCTTTTCAATAGTCGGAACAACAGGCGGTTTTTCAATTTTTGTGACTTGTGTTGTACTGGATATATGAGATTGTTTTTTATCTTTTTTCTTATATTTAGCCATTTTATTCGCCCCCTACAAAAAAGCCACGTCCATCTCGATAAATTCGATAATTGAGTATTTTTTCAATATCAACATCTTTTTCAATATCGGGAGTGACATCCTTAACATCACCTTTTAATTGTTTTTGAAAACTACTGCCTTCGGTAAACATGCGAATGGTTTTTTTACGATAACTTGTGCCTGCAATCCAACCGCCACGCTTAGCCAAATCATAAGCTGAGCCTTCTAGCCAATCGTCTTGCATATCATGTTGTTTATTTGGAGAAACCAGAGACAAACTCATTGCAATATGCTTAGGCTCTTGAATTTCTATCATTTTTTTATCCCAACTAAATAAACCATGCCCACTACTACGGTCAGCACCAATCCCCGTATCACCTAATAAACACAATGCCGCCTCAAACATTTTTTGTTGTTTTGCATCAATATTGGCTAAAAAGTATAAACCTGTTTTAATTTTCTGTTTTTCAGTTTCCTGCTCTCGATAATGCACCCGCGCAAAATCAAATAACTGCCCATCAGCCACTTGACCCGTTAAACGATTAATCGCAACCCGCGCATTTTCTTCATTATAGAAAAGTTTAAAATCATCTGGGAAATCAGAATAAAATAATCTTTGCATTCATTTATGCTCTCTTGGAATCAAGTTGAGCGAGGCGGTATCAATCGAGGCCCAGCATCGGTGAAGACTTTCCAACCCAAATTCTGGAATTCTACTATTGCCTGTTTACTTAAAGAACCAAGTACCCAGAGTTCAATGTCACTTCCTTTTGCTTCAAGGTTTAGGGCCATTGCAGCTTCAGCGACCTGTTGGCTCCATCGG
>JADGDW010000178.1 GCA_016744725.1 Candidatus Albibeggiatoa sp. nov. BB20
GTTAAGTACACAGTATGTTTATCAAGTAGATTGGACGCGCAATGCAAGACACACCCTAACTGCACCCAGTCAAGCGGTATTAAAACAACTTCCAGAACCAATTCAAATGACGATTTATATCGAGAATGATGAAATGAGTCGCAAATGGATTGGGGATTTGATTCGTAAATATCAGCGCGAGAAAGACAATTTTAAACTCAGGTTTGTAGACCCTTATACTGTACCTGATAAAGTCAAAAGCTTAAATGTCAAAATGACCCCTCAAGGACAATTGTTTGCGGTGCTGGAAATTCAGTATCAAGAACGTACTGAAACCATTCAACAGTTAGTCGAATTTCTAACCGAACAAGAAATTTCCTCCGCGCTACAGCGTTTAGCCCGTAATCAAAAACATAAAATTGCTTTTTTACAGGGACATGGCGAACGTAATCCTCAAGGCCAAGCTAACCATGATTTAGGTTTATGGAGTCAAGAACTGAGTAATGCAGGGTTTGAAATTCAAGCACTTAATTTGAGTCAACAAACCGATATTCCTAGTGATATCCAAACTTTGATTATTGCCAGTCCTCAAGTCAATTTATTAACGGGAGAGGCCAGTTTAATCAATCAATATGTGCAACAAGGCGGCAATTTGCTATGGATGTTAGAACCCAATGAATCATTGCACGGTTTAGAACCTGTGGCTAAGTCTTTTAATTTAACTATCGCACAAGGCATTTTAGTTGATCCAAATAGTTGGGTCGGTGCAAATAACCCCGGTATGTTGGTGTTACCCGCATTATCCCATATTACGCCACATGTGATTTTGGCAGGCTTTCAACAAGACAGCTTATTCCCTAAAACGGCAGGATTACAGCTTGAGCCTTCTGACGAATGGGAGGCAGTCAACTTATTAACAACAGCCCCCGAAGTTTGGTCAGAAATTAATGAATTAAAAGGCGAGGTTCAATTTGATGAAGAGCAAGATGTAGATGGGCCTTTAACTATAGCCATCGCCCTCACTCGTGAAATAGAAAACGAGACTGCAACTGAGCAACGTATACTCATATTGGGTGATGGGGATTTTGTATCAAATACTTTTATAGGAAATGGCGGCAACTTGGAATTAAGTTTGCGTATGTTAAATTGGTTGGTGCAAGATGATGCTTTTATTGATATTCCCGTACAAACAACCGATGATACAAAACTTAGCTTCAGCCCCACAGCCTTTAATTTTCTAGCCATATTTTTCGTGATTGTGCTACCTATCAGTTTATTAATTACAGGTATGTTTGTATGGTTAAAACGGAGAAAAGCCTAAAATGCAAAAACGTATGCTATTGAATATGGCTTTACTATTGCTCATGCTAGGATTGGCTGTCATTGCTTTGCTTAAATGGAAATCAGACGCACCACCCGAGATTGAATCTTTTACAGCTATAGATAAAAACCAGATTCAACAGATAGTGATTAGCCGAATGGATGATAACGGGCAGGAATCTGAAATCGTGTTACAAAAGCAAGAGGAACAATGGAATATCAGTGCACCGTTACAATTAGCCGCTAATCAATTTCGTATTGACAGTATTTTACAGTTTTTGACCACGAAACATTATCAGCAGCTAAGCTCACCTGTTGACTTTGCTGCATTGGGTTTAGAGCAACCTTCAACCCGTTTAACTGTCGAAGGTATCGAGCTGAGTTTAGGAGCTAAATCTCCTTTCAACGATGGGCGGCGTTACGTTTTACTCAATAACAAAGCCTATCTTACCGTTGATACTATTTCGTATTTCTTAACAGGGAATCCTGCATTATTTGCAAGTTTATTCCCCTTGGGAAATCAGCCTGTTATTACCCGTTTAACGTTGCCAGATTTATCGCTCCAGTTACAAGATCATCATTGGGAATTATTAACACCTATAGATGAATCTTTAGATAACAGTGCAGATGCAATTCAAAGTCTGATAAAAGCGTGGCAACATTTACAAGCTTTAAGTGTACGCCCTTATCAGGCACAAACAGGCAATTTCGCTACGGTTTCTATATTATTAACAACTGATGTGAAGCCATTACAATTTACAGTTTTAGCGACTAAACCCGAGTTTATTCTGGCTCTTCCTGAAAAAAAGGTGCAATATCAAATTGCCAGTGAGCAAATCTCTAAGCTATTTTCTTTACCAGAAAAACTGTAAAAATGGTTTAAAGATTACTTGAACTACCCTGAAAATGACAGTTGCTTCATAAAATTTTAAACTGGATAGTTTCTTATTTTGCGCTAATATTTTTATATTTATTGTATTTTTTATAACATAATTCAATTTATAAACTATTTTTATCAATTTTGTTTTTTTGTGATGGATTGTATAATGGCTTGATAGATACATTGATATTTATTATAAGCCTCAATCTAAAAAAACTCTTAGGTTTTAAATATTCAAAATAGCACCGAAGATAAATGAAAAAATAGATATGACAACTTAACTTGAGCTGAGACGGGTATCTCCCCTTTCGTCCGAGCATAATCGAATGAAAATACAAACTAAAATAAATATATTTGCCTTTTTACTGCTTGCTCTACTAGCCATTCCAATTGTAGTGATGGGTTACTTTTCAATTAATCAAATTGTCTACAAGCTTAATCGCGAACTCTTCAGCAAAGAGATAGATAATATTAACCAAGAAATTACAGAGCTTTATGAAACCTTAGAGTTCTCTGGTGTGTTGGGTATTGAAAGTTATATCATTAATGCACAACAAGAATTATTAGATAAATTCAAACATTATCACTATGGTGAGACTGGATATTTGTATATTATCAATTCTGATGGAGAAGTCATATTACATCGTGATTTTACAAAAGAAAAACAATTAGATTATTCATTTATACATACCATAATAGAACAAAAAAATGGGGAAATTCAATATGCTTATAAAGAACAATCTCGTTATGCTGTATTTTTAACCACACCAAAATGGGATTGGACAATTGTACTTTCTGTCACAAAAAATGAAATTTTCCAGCATAGAGCCACTTATTTGAAATTTGTGGTCTTTTTTACGCTGATTCTATTTTTTAGTTTATTACTATTATCTCATTTATTTACTCGACGCATCAGTGTCCGAATTGATGATACTTTGGTATTTTTAAAACAAGTTGAACAGGGCAATTTAGATGCAAGAATCAGTGTTCAGGCTAAAGATGAAATAGGGATGATTCAAACAGGTATTGATTCTATGATAGAAAAAGTATCTGAAGTCAACCGTTTAATGAGTTGGGAAATTGAGCAACGTAAATCTACTGAACAAGCATTGCGAGAAAGCCAAGCAATTTTAACCAATGTTTTAGATAATTCACCCTCTGCTATTTTTGCTAAAGACCTTTCTTGGCATATTACGATGGCAAGTCAGAAACTGGCTAAATTATTAAATCTTCCCCAAGAGCAAATCATTGGAAAACCTGATTACGCCCTATTTTCAAATATTGAAGAGCTGCGTAAAATTGATAAAAAAGTCATAAGTACTCAAAAACCTGTTATTGCTGAGGAAAATATCGCTTGGGGTAACGGGGAGCATACTTATTGGACAACCACTTTTCCCCTGTTTGATGGTGCACATAAATTATATGGTATTGGCGGTATTTTGACCGATATTTCGGATCGGAAACAAGCTGAAGCTGAGTTGCGTGATAGAGAAATACGCTATCGCAATTTATTTGATTCTTCTCCTATCTCTTTGTGGGAACAAGATTTTTCGAAAGTTAAAACCCAAATTGACTATTTACGATCCACAGGTGTGATTAATTTTGAAAAGCATTTTGCACATAATCCAGAACAAGTATATCAACTATTAAACTTAATCAAAATTATCAATGTAAACCAAGCAACATTGGCTTTATATCAAGCTCAGGATAAATCTGAACTTATGGCATATTTATCTAACTTAATGATTGATGCGTATGAAAGTTTCAGCAGCTTATTTTTAGCATTATCCCAAGGTCAGAATCATTTTGAAACCGAAACAATTCATCGTACCATCAATGGAGAACCAATCCATGTCGCAGTTCAATATTCAGTAGTTGCAGGTTTTGAAGGCAATTATGAAAAAGTCTTAGCACTTATTATTGATATTACTGAGCGCAAAAAATTTGAAATTCGTTTACAACAAGCTAAAGAAGCGGCTGAAATTGCGAATCGAGCAAAAAGTACATTCCTAGCCAATATGAGCCATGAATTGCGCACACCACTTAATGGGATTTTAGGTTATGCACAAATTTTGGGGCGTGATGAAGATTTAAGTAAGAAGCAAGCTGAAGGTATTCAAGTGATTCAGCGTAGCGGCGATTATTTATTGAATTTAATTAATGATGTATTAGATTTGGCTAAAATAGAAGCGGGTCGAATTGAATTATTTTCAAAGCCATTTGATTTTGCGGATTTTATTGCAGGCATCGTTGATTTATTTAAAATGCGGGTCATGCAAAAGGACATTGGTTTTGAATATGAAGCTCTGTCAAGTCTCCCCAGAGTTATTGCAGGTGATGAAAAACGTCTGCGGCAAATCTTAATCAACTTGCTTGGCAATGCGGTGAAATTTACTGAAATGGGTTGTGTAACCATGAAAGTAACATACCAGCAAGATGTCGTGCATTTTGAAGTATTGGATACGGGGATTGGGATTGCTGAAAATGAAATAGATAAAATATTCTTACCTTTTCAACAAGTAGGTCATGAAGATTATAAGGCGCAGGGCACGGGACTTGGACTTTCTATCACCCATGAATTGATTGAAAAAATGGGCGGTGAATTACACGTTAATAGTCAGCTAGGTATAGGTACTTGTTTTTGGTTTGATTTAAATTTACCTGAAATTCAGCAGGATGATATAAATGATGAGACAAATAGTGTTGCGGTGAGTTATGTGCCAACAGGTGATAAACAAACCGACTATACCGTGTTGATTATTGATGATAATAATACCAGCCGTCAGATTATTATTAATTTATTGCAACCGCTTGGGTTTCAGGTTTTAGAAGCCAAAAATGGTCAACAGGGTTTGAATATATTCACTCAACAATCCGTAGACATTATTCTGACTGAGCTAAATATGCCTGTGATGGATGGGTTTGAAATGATGCGCCACGTTCGTAACAGCTTAAAACATAAGACCATACCCATGATTGTGATTTCATCTGACGTATTTGAAGATCATCAACAAAAAAGCTTTGATGCAGGTTGCAATGCTTTTGTTGCTAAACCGTTACAATTAAAAACTTTATTAGATTATTTACAACAATATTTATCCCTAGATTGGATTTATGCTGCGAAACAGGATGATGATGATATTGAGCAAGACAATATTAATTTAAGTGACATAAGCCTAACTCGAGAGCAAGCTGAGATTTTATTTGATTTAGGTATGATGGGAGATGTACAAGAAATTGTAAATTATTTAGAAAAAATAGAGCAACAAGATAAGCAATTACGGCCATTAACTCAAGAATTACATCAAATGGCAAAAGAGTTTATGGTGGATGAAATTTGTGATTATATTCGCCCCTTTATGGAATAATGATATTGAGCCAGTTCAAGCTAGAGCCTAGTCCATTACATTATCTATAATAAATAAGCTTTTCCGTTTTCCTAATCCTTATATTTCCTTAGCACCTCAAATGATAGCCTGTTAATCATCATGACGGCACAAAAGGCTGGTATAGATAATCATACACAAAGCGGTATACTAACTCCAAATTGATTAATCCGCTAAATATTAACAAACAGAAATTGCTTTAAACACAATACAAATTATTGAAATAGTTTGGATTTTGCAAAAAAAATCTGGATGATATTGTAAGTATTGATGGAATAGAACCGAGAAAGATATAAGGAAAAAATGGTGGAGGCGGCGGGAATCGAACCCGCGTCCGCAAATCCTCTGCCTTTGGGACTACATGCTTAGCCAAGTCTTCAATTTAACCCCTACTGCGCCGACTGGCAGGCACATATAACGGCTGGTTTGGTTGATTTAGTGCCAACACCCCAAACAAATATGGACACGAGCTCATGTAGTTTGTCCCCTAGCTTAAATCCATAAGCATATCGAAGCAGGGGTTAGCTGGTTAAGCAGCTAAAGCGTAGTTGTTATCGTTTGCAACTATAATTTTTACAGTTTATTTACGAGGTGACTGCCCCTCGGCATGCCCCTTAGGTTTTGTAATCCACGTCGAAACCATGTCGCCCCCTAAGGTGATCGTTGATTATAACAGAAAGCTATTTATTTTTATACTCACAAAAAAACCTATTTATATTTAACACTGCTGGATAAAAAATATTTAGCCAAATCTTTATGAATTAAGGATATTTGTGCAAAAGCTATTCTATTTTATCTTTATGAATATCTCTGCCTGCACTATCTAAGTGCGCTCTCAAATTTTTCGCTACACCACAGTGCATAATTCGCCCCAAAATAGCCCATTATATTGCGTCAATAAACTTATCTATTTGTAAACAAACAAAAAATAACAATGGCACATTTATTGTTATACCCTCAAGCCAATAAAGCCAGTTTTATTGGCTTAAGATTTTTAACACTACATACAGAGGTTAGGAGTCAATCTCATGAAAATGGTTGCTGCCGTTATCAAACCTTTCAAACTCGATGATGTGCGCGAAGCTCTATCTGAAATCGGGGTGCAAGGTATTACCGTTACAGAAGTCAAAGGGTTTGGCCGTCAAAAAGGCCATACAGAATTATATCGCGGTGCAGAATACGTCGTTGACTTCCTACCTAAAATCAAAGTAGAAGCTGCAGTTTCAGAAGATATATTAGACCAAGTCATTGAAGCGATTAGCAAGGCTGCCAACACTGGTAAAATTGGTGATGGAAAAATCTTTGTTTACGGCTTAGAACAAGTGATGCGAATTCGTACAGGCGAAATTGGTAAAGACGCACTTTAATAGGAGAAACTAAACCATGTACTTAACTAAACTCATTGCACTATTACTGACACTAGTGCCATCATTAGCCTTTGCTGATGAGCTTAATTCAGGTGACACCGCGTGGATGCTTACCGCAACCGCTTTAGTTTTATTTATGACGATTCCAGGTTTATCTTTATTCTATGCAGGTATGGTGCGTAGTAAAAACGTATTATCTGTATTAATGCAATGTTTTGCAATTACCTCTCTCATGTCTGTGTTATGGACAGTTGGCTTATATAGCTTAGCATTCACAGATGGTGGCGAGTTCAACTTCCTTATTGGTGGTTTAGATAAAATGTTCTTAGCAGGTGTTACTGTTGACGCTATGACCGGCACGATTCCAGAATCTGTTTTCATGACGTTTCAAATGACATTCGTGATTATTACGCCTGCATTAATTGTTGGTGCATTTGCTGAACGGATGAAATTTTCTTCAATGCTTATTTTCATGGCGTTATGGGCAACTCTCGTTTATGCACCAGTCTGTCATTGGGTATGGGGCGGTGGCTGGCTCAGTGGAGACGGCGTGTTAGATTTCGCAGGCGGTACAGTTGTACATATTAATGCGGGTATTGCAGGTCTTGTTGCGGCTATCATGTTAGGCAAACGTAAAGGTTATCCAACTACAGCAATGCCTCCTCATAACTTAACTTATACTGTTCTTGGTGCATCTATGTTATGGGTCGGTTGGTTTGGCTTCAACGCAGGTAGTGAGTTAGCCGCTGATGGCACAGCAGGTATGGCAATGGCGGTTACTCAAATCGCAACTGCAACCGCAGCATTAGCTTGGATGTTCAGTGAATGGGCAATCCATAGAAAACCAAGCGTATTGGGTATTGCATCTGGTGCAGTCGCAGGCTTAGTTGCCATTACTCCAGCATCAGGCTCGGTAGGTCCAATGGGTGCTTTAGCTATCGGCTTAGCGGCTGGCGTAATCTGCTTTTTCACTGCAACCAATATCAAACAATTATTTGGTTATGATGATTCATTAGACGTATTCGGTGTCCATGCCATGGGCGGGATTGTCGGTGCGATTCTAACAGGTGTATTTTGTGCAGAACAATTCGGCGGTGCAGGTTTCGGTGGCGAAATCACAACCATTAGCGAACAAGTGTTTGTTCAAACTAAAAGTGTGATCGTAACTATTGTTTACAGTGGCGTAGTCAGTGCTATTATCTTAGGTGTAATCAGTCTAGTAATCGGCTTGCGTGTAGATGAAGAACAAGAGCAAACTGGTTTGGATATGGCATTACATCAAGAACGTGGCTACATTATCTAAGATTTTTGATAGCCGACTTGCGATTAATATCTAACTTATGACTGTTAGCCCCTCAAAAGCTGGCAGTCTTAATACTTAGTATAAAGT
>JADGDW010000179.1 GCA_016744725.1 Candidatus Albibeggiatoa sp. nov. BB20
ATTCTTACCTATCTTATCTTTTTTTAATTTTCCAAGTTCTTTTTCTTTTGTAATATAGTCACTAATAGCAGCAACCCCAAAAAAATAAGGCTTTTTAGCATTATTGGTAGTTTTATGTAGCGCTTCTTCTATTAAACAAAGCATATCATTTGTCTAATTGTTTTTGTAGATTTTGATTAAAGTAATTGAAAGATTTTTTATAGTATAAAAAAATGATTATTTTGTAATCATTGATTCTTCTGGAGCATATAAGCGGCGAGTATTACAGCCCAGCTAAGAGAATAGATATTTTTCTTACTGTCTGAAATCTATGATTTTTTACTTTAAAAAGTCAATCAGTAATATGTCGTTTGTCTGCTCTTTAGCCATTTAAACCAAAGGAAAAATCATGAATAAGACTGATTCCACAAGCCAGCAGCCTAATGATATTGCTAAAAATGCCGACCCGACATGCGAACAGATCAATGATGCCGCTCGAACCGCTCCGACACCCGATGTACTGGGTGTTTCAACAGCTTCTATTAATGGAACGCCAATCGCCTCAGAAAATACTTATCGTTACAATAGTAGCTTAATCTACGCCAATCGTCTCACTTCATGTTTAGGACTTTGGTGGCTAGATGATAAAGGTGGGCAGTGCATGGTGCATATCGTAGCGGTTAACGAAAAAGGTGAGGGTATTATTAATCCAGATGGTACACTGAGTACTCGTGGAGAAAACACTGTTACAGAAGTAAATAAGTTAGTGGATACCTACAAACCAAAGAATGATGAAATGTCAAGCTTTGGGGATAATCAGAATAGCGCGCCTTGGCCAACATTTTTATCAAAATTGTATGAGGAAACAGAGATTATTCCTGAGCCTGTCTCAGGAGACAAAGAAGACAGTTGTTTTAAGTGTACACCAGTTAATGATGGCTGCAAGCCTTTGTGATTGATAGTTAATGTAATGTAGGGTGGAATAGGTACGCCAAGAAAATCAACCATTATTGATAGCATAACGTACCTTATTCTACCTTACCCAAGCTTGCCACACGGGTGGAATTTGGTGGAAAACACTGCGCTATTCCATATTCCACCCTACATTTGTGCTTTTTTCTAGTTGTGTAAAACAATTGCTATCAAAATTTAGTAAGAAAAATAAATCCAAGAAATGTCTATCTTGATATAGTAACGTATGGAACGGGTTCTTCTGTTGCTAACCTTAGAAAACATGGCGTTGATAAGCATGTGTTGGAAAAGTTTCAGGAATACACTTGTTCCCCAAAGCTTTATGGGAATACAGTCACGACGTACCAAGCTGCAAAAATGAAGGAAAATTAAGAATGAAAACAATAGTATTGGAAGTAGAAGATAGTCATTATCAAACGCTTCTCGATGTCATCAAAGCATTATCAAACAATCACTATTGCCGTGTATTAGAAGATGAAAATGATACCTTAACCAAAGAAGAATACCAACAAATTCAAAATAATATTAAAAAATAAAACAAGCCGATTATAGCGATTTTGAAGATTGGGAACGGCTAAAACGAAATTATGAGTTACAGCTTAAAACTACATAAAAAAGTGGTTAAATTCCTCCAAAAACGTCTGCAAAAATAACAAGAAGAAATTAAGCAAAAATTTAAACTACATTTTTGTACGTAGAAACGAGGTTATATCTTGTTCCTACAAATCTTATAGAAATACAGTCACAACATGCCACGTCGAAAAAAGTGAGCTCGTAACACATAAAAACAAGGCAAAAAGACCCTCTGATTAATTAGGAAATTATCATGCCCCAACTCAACGCAATAATAAGTGACAGCTTACTTATACAAGCAAAACAAATAACGGGAATGCAATCAGACAAAGCATTACTTGAATATGCACTAAAACTAGTTATCGCATTACAATCAGTTACTAAACCATCACAAAATAAAGAAAAAACAACGCTTAAATTATCTAACTATTTAGCTCCAAGTGAATTTGAATCAGAAAATACCCCTTCAGTCTATCAAGGCAAACCCTTATCCTTAGATGATATGCAAACAGCAATTCAAAATATGGCAGAAAAACATAAATGATTGCTGTTGATACAAATATATTAGTACGCTACGCTATCCGTGATGATGTTCAACAAGCAGAAATAGCAAAAACCTTTTTACAAAAACACGAGTGCCTCATTTTAAAATCGGTTTTGCTTGAATTGGTTTGGGTGTTGTCTGCTGGCTACAAACTACCTAAGGAAAAAGCCATTGAACGAATACATCATATTTTATGCTTACCTACAATCTCAACAGAAGATGCAAATAATGTATTGTTGGCTTTACAATGGTATGAGCATGGAATGGACTTTGGTGATGCTTTACATCTTGTAACAAGCATAGACAAAGCTGAAGGCTTCTCCACTTTTGATAAAGGTATTGTGAATACTGCTAAACGTTTAAATATTCAGCACGAAATTTATTTCTTATCTGGTAAAGGCAAAATCAAAAACTAATTTACCTTGCTCACTCAATTCTTGAGGGAATACCTTCGTAATGTTCTACGTTGAGTAAGTTCATAATAAAAGATGTCTAAGGGGTAAAGTCTCTTGAGCAAGCTTGAGAGCAAGCTAAATCGTAGAAATTACTTTTGCACAGACCTATTTTGCTATTTAAACCAGAAAACCCAGGCTTATTGAGAATGAAAATTGCAGCATTCAGTAAATAAGCAGAAAACTATTTCCTACCTCTGATGGAGTTATATTTTTCTTTTATCTAATATAGTTGATGAACTATCAAATATTTGAGTATATTAAGAAAAAAGGGGAGAGGAAATGTTTCGAACAATTGTATGGCTATTTATATGCCTGACCAACATCGTACAAGCAGAAATTTCACAGAACGGTAATCAATTATCAATTAATAATGGGCTGTACAATATTTCGCAAGATTTAGGGCAAACGGTTGGCAGTAATTTATTTCACAGTTTTGATCAGTTTAATGTAAATCAGGGCGAAATCGCTCAATTTTCAGGTTCTGAACAAATCCAAAATATTATTTCACGGGTGATTGGCAATCAACCTAGTTTTATCAATGGCACACTGCGTTCCACGCTTCCTAATGCTGATTTTTACTTTTTAAATCCTAACGGCATCATCTTTGGTGAATTTGCACAATTGCAAGTCCCCAACAGTTTTCACGCATCAACGGCTGATTATGTAAAATTATCGGATGGCGGTGAATTTAATACCCGTTTTCCTAATCAAGATATTTTAACTACTGCACCCGTTGCCAGCTTTGGCTTTCTATCTGATTTACCTGCAAGTATTTCCACTCAAAATAGTACGCTACAAATGGCTGAAAATAAAACCCTGTCTTTTATCGGTGGCGATATTAATTTAACAGGAGATTCTCCCGTCATCTTTAGCAATGAAAACGCCTTACTCGCTGTTTTTGCCAAATCGAGTTTAGCCGCATCAAGGGGAAATATTAATTTAGTCAGCCTTGCTTCTCAAGGAGAGGTTTCTTTTTCTGATAATGACTTAATCCTAAATCTGGAACGCGGGGGAAAAGTTCAGTTTAACAATACCTTAGTTGATGTGAGTGGGCGCGGTAGTGGTCGTGTTTTGGTTCGTGGTGGACAATTGTTGATGCAAGATTCAACCATCCAAGCATCAACTTTTGCTGATTTAGATGGTCAATCAATTGATTTGCAACTCACCGAATCGATATTGATTGAAGGCAATATACTGGCTCTATTAGGTCTTAGTTTAGGCTCAGGCAATGCCGGTTCATTATTTTTAAAAACGCCCAACTTAAAAAATACAGCATGGATATTAAGTGCCAGCCTTGCAAGTGGCAAAAGTGGGGATATACGAATTGAGGCGGATGATATTTTATTTGATAGGGGTGGCGGTGTGAGCAACCCCACGCTTAGCACAGGGCAAAGTGGAAATGTACAGCTTAAAGTTACTGATACTTTGACACTTTCAGGACGACGCTCAGGAAATATGAACTTAGGTGTTGCGATTTATGAGGACTTTCCCAGTACCATTACGACTACGACATTTTCAAATGTTACCGCAGGCAATTTAAGCATTGAAGCAAAGCATTTACAACTAGATGGTGGACTGATTTCTGTTGATAGTTTTGGAGTTGGTCATGCGGGACAATTAGATATTCAAGCAAATACGGCAACATTGCTGAATGGCGCACTTGTCAGTAGCTCGGCTTTTTCTCAAGGTAATGGAGGACAGATTAATTTGTCCATCAGCGATACCATTTCAGTGTCTGGACGACGTTCAGGCTTATTAACTGTGCCTTTTGCAGCGACTTTTGAAAATAATGATACAGGGGTTAATAGTTCTACATTTAGCACGGGAAATGCTGGAACGATTAATTTGCAAGCCCAGAATTTATTGATTGCAGATGGTGGTGATGTGGCGACTTCCTCTATAGGAAAAGGGGCTGGCGGCGAAGTGGTGATTAATGCAGAAAATATACAAATCAGTCGTACAGGCTCAGTGAGTAGTTCAGCCGGTTTTTTATTTGGCAATATCTTGCCTGAGATTGAAGGAAAAGCGGGTAATATTTTTATTCAAGCCAAACAGATTAATTTAAAAGCGGGCGGTCTTATTAACTCAACTAGCATGGGTAAAAATGATGCGGGCAGCATTACAATTCAAGTGGATAGCCTAGTTTTAGAGCAAAATAGTAGCATCCAAACTGCAGCCAGACAAGCGACGGGCGGCAATATCAGTATTCAGAACCATGATTTATTGAGTTTAAATCGCAGTAAATTATCAACCAGTGTTGCAGTAGGTCAAGGCGGTGGCGGCAATATTAGTATTGATAATCCAGAGTTTATTGTGATGAATAACAGCCAAATTATTGCCCAAGCCGATGCGGGTCAAGGTGGCAATATTCGGATTGTTGCGGCTCAATTTCTCAAATCAACAGCCAGTTTAGTCTCAGCGTCTTCACGTTTGGGCATTGATGGCAATATTGAAATTACGCCACCTGATGAAACGGTTAGTGGTGGATTACTCAATTTAAATAACGATTTTGTTAAACGAATTCAAATTAGAGATGCGTGTAAAACTGCAATCGCGGGGCAATTACCCACAGAATTTCAGCTACCTTTAACTTTTGTAGTCGATTTATATCATTTTCCAAATAACTCAATTGAAGACTGGATTCCCAGTTATTCCAATCAGTCAGAACTTGCTTCTTGTCTATGATAATGTTTTGGATTAGCCTGAATTTAATATTTTCAACTCGTAAATTGTTGATTTTAGGTTATCGAAAATGCGGGTCTTTTACAAGTTCAACCTGTAGGAATGAGTTAATACAAACTATTGATATGAATCAGCGTAAATTAATTCATAGGAATGACTGTAAATTTCTACAATATTGCCAAATGGGTCTTCACAATACACCATACGATAAGGCTTTTGGCCAGGAAAATATTCTCGTATTGGCATTCGTTGCTTACCGCCCACATCTACAATTTTTTCAACCAATCCCTCAACATCTGGGTCTTTAACACAAAAATGAAATATACCTGTCTGATATGGGTTAAATGCGGCTTGGGGTTTAAGGTTTTTTTTAAATTCAAATAATTCAATGCCAATCGTATCACTGGTTGATAAATGCGCAATTTTAAAACTGCCCCAACCTTCTCCAAATACATCAATGCACATCTGGCCAATAGCGGTTTGTTTTTCCTCCTCAATCCCTGTTGGCTTCATCATCAGATACCAACCCATAACATCGGTGTAAAATGTCACAGCTTGTTCAATATTCGGGACAGTAATCCCAATATGTGAAAATGCTCTGGGGTATCTCATGGGATAATCCTTTTTAATTAATATTATAAAACATGACTTTAGCACAATAAAAAACCATTGTAGAGAAGGCGCTTTTTCGTTATCAGGTTACTTAAAGGTTTCTTTTGGCGAATAGAATGGACATGACACGTATAAAAAAATAAAGGGTTTCGCTATGTATGAGTTAAACAATAAAACCTATCAATGCTCTTTAGAAGCAGTGTTTGATATGTTGGGAGGTAAATGGCGTTCATTAATTCTTTGGCATTTGTTACAAGAAACATTACGTTTTTCTCAGATTCAAACATTTGTCCCTGGGATTAGCAAAAAAGTACTGTCAGAGCATTTAAGGGTTTTAGAACAGTACGCTTTAATTTCACGGACAGTTTATCTTGAAGTGCCACCACGGGTGGAATATCGCATCACAGAAAAAGGAAAAACATTGGAAACGGCTCTGAATGCCTTGGAGACGGACTCATTTAAAGTGTTCTGCTGCCGAAAGCTAAAAAACTCAAACGTTACTCTGTGCATTTTCAGTATGCCTTTAGCTCGTTACCAAACGAGGCTCAAAGGAATTATCAATATGAATGCTGACCGTTCCGCTTCTTTGTGGCATAGTTGAGCGAAATTATTACAAATGATTAGCTTGGTTTTTTAATCGGTACTGTGACAATAAAGGTTGAACCTTGTCCTAATTCACTTTCACACCAAACCTCACCTTGTAAAGCATGAAGCAACTTTTTCACAATGAATAAACCCAAACCTGTGGAATGTTCACCATCTGTAGGTCTTGTGGTTAAACGGGTGAATTTGCCAAACAATTTATCTTGATCCGCTTGACTAAGCCCTTCTCCTTGGTCTTGAATCTCAACCTTAATGTGTTGTGTTTGTTGTGTGATATGAATAAAAACTTGCTTATCAAAGGGAGAATATTTTACGGCATTAGAAACCAAATTATCTAAGATTTGATGTAGCAGAGTTGCATCTGTTACAGCCTGATATTCCCCACCATCAGGGTGAAATTGTATATCAATTCGTTTCGCTAGGGATTTTTGAGTGTATTCTTCAACAACCTCTTTTAAGATGGGCAGAATATCAACGGATTGTAAATTAACTTTGATTTTACCTGCTTCAATTGCATTAACATCTAGTAAGTTAGTGATGAGGCCAAACATGCGTTCAGCACTGACATTAATCATGTTGGCAAACTCAAGTACGGCGTGTTTATCCTCAAACTGTTCTGATTCTACTGTTATACCAATCAATTCAGCAGAACCTTGAATCGCTTGTAGGGGATTTTTTAAATCATGGGCAGCAATACCAAGAAATTCGTCTTTTTCTCGATTTAATAACACTAAATGCTCAAAAGAATCTTGTAGTTGATAGGCCATGCTATTAATCGCCTTGCTTAATTGTCCCATTTCATCTTGGGATTGGTAATTGATGCGTTGAGAAAAATCCCCTTTAGCAATATTTCTTGCAACATGGCGTGCTTGCACCAGTGGTTTAACCAGAATATCAACCAATCCCATGCTCACTAAGCTGCCAATCAGCAGCAATATCAAGCCAATCAAAATACTATCCCAAATAATTTGGCTAGCTTCACGTTCTAATGCCGCTTGCATATCTTGAATACCAATATCTTCTAAATAAATCCCTGTCGATATGACCCAGTTAAAAGGTTCAAAGGTTTTTACAAAAGTCAGTTTTTCGCTGACTTTATGTGGATATTCGGGTTTAGCCCAATAATATTTAACAAATCCTTCTGATTTCTGTTGCAGAATGTGCATAAAATCATGAATAAAATAGTTACCTGTCGCATCTTTGATATTGAGAATATTTTGCCCATTGAGTTCTGGAAAAGCAGGGTTACGCACAGTTTCCCCATTTTCATCAATAACAAATAAATAATTATTCTTGGTTTCCCCCAAATCATAGTGATAGGCAGTTAATAAATCTGCAATTTTTTGTTTAAAAATCACTTCAGTTGATTATTTATAGATTTCAAATGGGTTCTATAAAGTTTTGTTGGGTTCAGAGAAACTTGTTATTTCCATGGCAAAGATTTATAAAACTTGGAAACCTCCTTAAACATTTCATCAAAATCTGGGAGTTCGCCTTCTATTTCATTTTTCAGTGTTTGGTAGTATTCTTGGGCTCTAGATTTGAGTTCTGGATCGTCAAAAGAATTTAAATTTGGTTCTATCTCTCTAGCTCTGGATTTGCTAATTAAACAATCCAGTATTTTAGATTTCTCAATACCATTAATATGATTACCTAACTCTCTAATGAGTAAATTCAAATCGTAAACATCTTGTCTTCGCGTTCTGTTTCTTGGGACTTGTTGAAGCAAGGAACGGTATTTTTCAGCTATTAAGTCAGTCAAAGAATAAGCCAAAACACTTTCTTCAAGATTTAACCTTAGAGTCTCAACATTGGGTGTCGCTTCATTCAAGCTATAATCAATTGATATC
>JADGDW010000180.1 GCA_016744725.1 Candidatus Albibeggiatoa sp. nov. BB20
ATATCAGGCTTATGAACACAGTTTGAAAATTTATCGAGACTTAAAAAACTCGATTGATACCGCTTTCGACGAAGGAAAGATTGAGGGCAAAGTGGAAGGCAAAGTGGAAGGCTTAGAAGAAGGACTTGAAAAAGGACGTGAGGAAGGTGAATTAAAAGCCAAACTAGAAATGGTTCGTCATCTTAAAAAAATGGGTATGGATTCTGAAAGCATAGCTCAAATAACAGGCTTAAATTTACAAGATATTGAAGGATTATATGATAAATAATTTGACTCTCTTTTTTCTTGTGCAAACTTGAATTTAGAGAATATCCTAGACAGAAGCATAAGGCTGTTACAATAAAAAAGTTGAAAAATAGGATTGCAGCATTATCAAAAGAGATTAGATGGCTTTGTAGTCTCCTAAGCTTAAACCATGTTTGAGAGCGTGTTGCATAGTGATTCTATATAACAACCCAACTTAGATTTTTAACTGACCTCCCAAAGGATATTTCATGAAAAAATTACTTGCTATTGGTTTATTGGCTTCTTTATCTTGGTCAACGCAAGCTGATTGGATATTGAACAATGCTGATACAGCGGTAAGTTTTGTCACTATTAAATCAAATCATATTGCAGAAGTGAGCCGCTTTAAACAAGTTGAAGGTATAATCAATGCACAAGGGAACGCCGAAATTAAAATTGATTTATCCAGTGTTGATACATTAATCCCAATTCGTGATGAACGGATGCAAGCCCATTTATTTGAAACAGAAACCTATTCACATGCCACGATCAAAGCACAATTGGATGTTGCTAAATTGGATCAACTCGCAGCAGGTCAAATGATGTCGCTAGAACTTGTGGGACAGTTAAATTTACATGGTGAAGATCAAGCGGTTCAAACTACAGTGACTGTAAGTCGTTTATCAGATACGCAATTATTGGTTGCCAGTCAAAAACCGATTGTGGTAGATGCACAAAAATATAAGCTTGCCGATGGTGTTAATACATTAAGAGAAATCGCAGGGCTATCTAGTATTAGTTATGCTGTGCCTGTCAATTTTGTATTAAGTTTTAATAATCAATAGTTGCTTTTCCCCATTATTTTTATTGGGTAAGGTAGTAAATTTACTCTTTACCCATTCTCCTCTGAAAAACTGCCTTGCTAGCCTATTTCAATATTTATCTTTTATACTTTCTTAAAATAATGTATTTTAATGCTGGTTACTTCGGAGGCCTTTGCATGTATCAGAATCAAATCAAATGGATTATGACCAGTTTTCTCATTGTTTTAAGTTCGTGGGTTGTAGCTGAGGAGTTATTAAAATCTCAAACTTCGTGGGATAAGGGCAAAATATCTTATCCCAAAGGCCAGTTGCAAATTACCTCTATTAAATTGCTTATCAAACAGGGAGAAACATTACCATTTCATTGCCATCCTGTACCAACTATGGGTTATGTGCTTAAAGGAATGTTAGAAATTGAAATAAAACAAGGGATTAAAAAGATTTTTCAGCAAGGAGAATCGGTTATTGAAGTGATGCGCACGATACACCGAGGTAGAGCCATCGGTAGTGATGTCGAAGTGGTGGTGTTTTATGCAGGTGCGGTATCAATGCCAAATACCATTTTAGAGTCGGATAGTGCAAGTAAAGAATACTGTTATTAGTTGCCTATTGTGGGAAGGTGGATGAAGTTTTACGTTAATTGCATTCTATGAGAAATGAAAATTTAACTAGGTCTCTACATTGAGTCTACAAAAATTTTAAGGTTTTTTCTCAAGCATGGCCTCATTTCCACTTTTTCAACATGTCAAGAAAATGCCCTGATAATAAAATGACAATTAAAGTCATTATTTCAAATTGCGACTTGTAAATTAATTATAAAATTATATATCATAAATTCAAAGTGTTAGCTCCAAAAAATGGCAATCCCCTGTAGGATGGATAAGCGATAGCGTCATCCGTTTTTTTGATTTATCCAATTTTGCAGATTCCCAATAGAGATTTGAAATGGTGTATGACGCTGCGCTGATACGCCCTACATTCATCATTTTGCCGTATTACCCTTCTTTTTTAGTTTACTAATTTTTATAGGTAATAAAAAAAAATAATTTGACTAACAGAAAAACTTATGTTGCATCGCAACATCGGGCAAAATGCTACTTTTATCTGAAAGATTATGGGCTTTTTTCTGAATCTGCTGCATAATAATCACAAGTCACAAAATTTAACCTATGTTATAAAAATCACATTAGAACTTGATTATATTATAATATAGTTATATACTGATATTAAGTTTTAGCTAAGTCATATTTCAGATAATGCGTATCTAAGATAATGATTTAAAAATTAATTTATCTACAGTAAGGAGATTATCATGATCTACATATTACTTACAATTGCCTTAGTCCTTCTTGCGATTGCTGTTAGCGTTCCACCATTTGTATTAATTAGTGGTTTGTTCTCTAGCAATAAAGAAGTAGAAACATCAGATCAAGCCAATGTTGCAAACGCAAATAAAGCTTAGATTTAAGTCGTATTAAAACAGAAAAGCGGCTATTCCCTAGGGAGTAGCCGCTTTTTTTTATGTCTAAAAAGTAGATTTTAATATCAGGATAGGCAGTGTTTAACTGAATGCCTATCCTAATACATGGATTTAGTGGTGCATCGTCATATAACCGATTAACACTAAGGTCAACAAGGTCAAGCCTGCGAAAATAAGGATTGTACCCAACAAGTTAGAACCAGTAGTCACTAATCTTGAAGGTTTTTTGACCAAGTAGCGTTCCAACGTTCCATTTTCTTTAAGGCGTTCATACTCGCGTTTGTGTTCATGTTTGAACTCTTCGAGCGGGATTGAACCTGTAAAGATCGTAGTACTCATTGGGAACTTGTCTGGACGGAAATGCGCATTAAAGAAATGCACCGTAAACAAGAAGATAGTTGCCAATAAGGCTTCTTCAGCATGAATAATCGTCGCAATATTGAACATAAAGCCGGGGAGAACTTGTGCTGTTAGCGTTGGGATAAACAACATTAAGCCGCTTAAACCAATCACACCTGCACCCCAGAACGGTGCCCAATAATCAAACTTCTGCCAATAAGACCAGCGATCAAAGTCAGGACGTTCAGAATAACCAAAGAACCAACTAAACATGGCTTTCAAATCATGCCAATCTTGCCAGTTAGGTAACATTGATGTAGGACCGAACCAACGGAAGGTTTTACGATGCCAAATAAAGACGTTAAAGCCGACGATCAATACGTGAACAAAGAACACGCTGAGCCAAATAGTTGCCGCAGTACGATGTATAATCGCTTCCATTTCAGGACCACCTAACATGCGCATGACAACAGGTGCCCAAGCAGTATGTGAGAATAACAAGGTTGAACCTGTTAACACTAAGGTCATGGTGCTGACTGCAAATAATAAATGGATAATACGCCAACTCACACTGAAGCGACGGAAGTAAATTGTATCTTCAGTGCTTTGTACTGGTGGAATATAGCCTTTACCTTGTCGACGATCTTGGAATTCACGATAGAACCATAAAATAACGTGTGTCCAGAAGAATAGGAATACCGTAATAATTAAGAATTGCATGAATCGAGTCACGATCCAAATCGCTGGATAGCGTTCAAAGTCGTTAGCATGACCGTGAGCATGGAAACTCAAAAAGCCTTCTGGCGCATCTTCATGGCAAGTACGACACATTTCTAAACGATTGTTATCATGAACCGTTGAGGTTGGATCATCGACTGCTTTCAGCGCGTGGCTGCCGTGACAGTCAAAGCATTTCGCCGTATTGGCATAGCCTAAGTTATTGACTTGACCGTGATAAGAGTTGAGATAGGTTTCTAAAGATTCTTCATGACAGCTACCACAGTTTTTAGTGATGACTAATTTAGTTGAGTCGTCTTCAGGGGATTGAATTTCGTGGGTAGTGTGACAGTCAGAACAGACTGCTGCTTCCGCATTTTTATTATCCGCTATTTCTTTACCATGAATTGAAGTCATATAGTCTTCTTTTTGCTGTTCATGGCATTGACCGCAGACATTGGGATTATCTAAGCGATGTTCTTCACGTTGAATACTGCCGATTGCGCCAATGTTGTGGGCATCATGGCAATCATGGCAGGACGCATTGGTTTTGGTTTGGTCGTTGACATTGGGACGGGCGTGAACCGAATGCATGTAGCTGTCAACTTGTTCCAATACCACTTTTAGGCGTTGGTGTTTTGGTTTGTCGGTGTCTTTTTGTTCTGCCCAGATTTCTTGATGGCATTTGACACAGCCAACGGTGACACCCATTCTTTCATCATGTTCGCCTCGGGAGAGGGTTACATTTTCGTGACAGCCAACGCAATTTTGTTCGCCATGGACACTTTCGTCAAATTTTTCAGGATCAACATAGATGAATTTTTCGCCGCCGATGTCATCATCATATTCCCAGATTTTCTCGTCCTCATCATCATGGCATTTATTGCATTTTTTGTTGGGGATTAGTTTTTTGGCTTTTTCAGCAGAGGTATGCGCCTTCTTTAGTGCAGCACTGTCCTCCGCAATTGTATAGCCACTCGTTAGGGTGACCAGTAGCAATATACATATCTTGATAACATTTCGCATTATCATAGAAGCTCCTCCTTAGTTACAACACTGGTGTTTTTTGTGTGCCGTCATTGGGTTTTGTTTTATTGAATTAATCTAACAACCTATTTTTTTATCTTTAAGTCTGTTTTTAACTCAAAAATAGCTATGGTGTAATATTAATCACTAACACACAAAGAAGGATTATACCTTGTATATTTGTTATCAACCCATAATTATCCTGAATGCCATTATAAATCAGCTTGATAATGGCTTTTGAATTAAAAAAATTAATAGTAAGGATAAGTAAAAACAATTGCAGGATGGATAGGCGACAGGATCATCCGTCTTTTTCAATTCGCTCAATTGCAAAAATTTCCAATAGAGAATTGAGAGGTAATTATGCCTCCAAATGATGTATGAAGCTGCGCTTATACACCCTACATTATTTTGCCGTATCACCGTAGGATGGATAAGCGATAGCGTCATCCGTCTTTTTTGATTTATCCAATTGCACATAAGCTAAATTTATTGAATGATGGCAAAATAAAGCGCAAAATCTTTCATAATTCATGTCATAACTCATAACTCATAACTCATAACTCATAACTCAATCGCCATGACCACTACTCTCTTATTCAAATCCAACCGACTCACGCTGATTCATCCCAATTGGAAGCCTGACGCATTTGATCTGAATGCCAAGGATATTGAATTATTGCAAGACTGTACCGAGCAATATCAACAGGCCTTAGATCAATCAGATAATCGAAATATGTTGTTAAACATCGGTATTCAATTGGGGCAATGGCTGAATCGTTCTGGTTGGTTGGATCGATTGTTAGATGAGGTGGATGCGCCGTGGGATGTGGTGTTTCAAATCCCGAAGCGAGCCAAAGAGGCTGAAACCACGTTTTTAAATGCGCCTTGGGAGTTGTTGGCGTGGGATGGGGTGCATTTGGCAATTGATATTAATGTGCGGTTTAATCCTGTGCGGCAAATTGGTGAGCCAAAGCATGAATTAACGCCTTCAGCGCATCGTTTGGGTTTGATGTTTATGGCGGCTGCTCCTGATAAGGTGACGAGATTGTCTTATGAAGCGGAAGAGCTGGCGATTTTGAATGCGACGCGGGATCGTGATTTGGATTTGACTGTGGAGGAAACGGGAACGTTGGCGGAATTGGCGGATGCGGTGGCACGTTATCAACCTGATGTGGTGCATCTTTCTTGTCATGGCGGCTTTGATGCGAATGATAATCCCGTGTTGTTGTTGGAAGATGAGGAAGGCGGTCGCGCAAATATGACGGCGGCGGATTGGTTAGGACAACCGAGTTTGGTTAATGTGGATAATGGGATTAAGTTGGGATTTATTTCTGCGTGTCACACTGCAAACCCGTCGCCTCAAATCGCGGACAGTTTGGCAACTCAGTTGATTAAAGGCGGAATGCCTGCGGTGTTGGGTTGGGGAAATTCGGTGAGTGACCGTGAGGCGAGTGATTTTGCACAATATTTTTATAAGTTTTTAGGGCAGAAACAATCTTTAATTCAAGCGGTTGGCGCGGCGCGATGGCAGTTGTTTAGTCAAAGTGAGCAAAAAAGTCGGGATTGGCATTTGGCACGTTTGTTTTTAGGGCGTTATGTGATTGGGGCGTTGACGCGGGGTGATAAGGCACGGCGGTTATTGGATGCGGAGTTTGGGGCAAAGGTGTTTTTGGATAAAAATAAGCAAGTGGTTGTTGCGGGTCGAGCGGAGTTTGTGGGACGGCGGCGTGCATTGCAAGCGATTATTCGTTGTTTTCGACGACCAGAGCAGTATGCAGGGGTGTTGATTCATGGCATGGGACGACAAGGAAAGTCGAGTTTAGCGGCGCGGGTGGCAAGACGATTTGTCGATTATCAGATTGTGGTGGTGTATGGGCATTATGAGGCGGTGGATATTTTAAAAGCGTTTAAGGGTGTCAGTGATGAGGCTGATGATATTGTTGAAAAATACGAACCGATTGTTTTAAGCAATGCTTGTAAATTAGAAACGGCTTTGAGAAATTTGTTATGTGAGCAAGAAAAACCCGTGTTATTGGTGATTGATGATTTTGAGCAGATTTTAATTGAGCCGCGTGAAAAAGATGGCTTGTATACGGTACGCAGTGATGAGCAGTTGGCGATTCGGGCATTGTTAAGCAGTTTTAAGCAGTGGATTGGGCAGACGCGCTCACGGTTGTTGTTGACTAGTCGTTATCGATTTTTGATTGCAGATGAGAATGGACAGGATTTAACCACCAGTTTGTTAGATTGGCATTTAACCCCGATGGAAATGAGTGAACGGCGCAAGCAGTTGGAGCAGAAGCAACGGGCTTTGAATATTGCAGAGAAACGGGTGTTTAATCAGCATCAGAATTTACAGGCACGTTGTTTGAATTTGGCAAGTGGCAATCCGGGTTTACAAAATCAGTTGTATGTGTTGATTCGGCAGGATGCAGTGGTGGCGGAGCAGGCTTTGAACCAGTTGGCGGCTTGGTTGAAAGGGGAAGCTGGGCAAATTGATGAGGAGCATACACGGGATTTGTTGGAAGGTTTGGTGTTGGATAAGTTGTATCAATTGTTGTCTGAGGAATCGCAGCAGTTGTTGCAGTGGTCGCAGGATTTTGTGATGCCGTTGCCGCTTGTGGCGTTGCAGGCTTTGGGCAGTGTGCAGGCGGTGCAGTCTTTATTGAGTTTGGGTTTATGGGATGGATGGCGCGATGATGAGAGTTTGCAGCCCGCTGCGATGTTGAATCGATTGGCTAAGCGGTTGTGCGTGGGATTGGATGAGGCAGAGGAAAAACAGATTGCTCACGCATTATTGTCGCCATTGTGGGCGGTGTGGCAGCAAGTGCAGCGTTCATATCAAGCCGATTATCAGTTAACACGGTTGGCGGTGCGGGTGATAAATACTGAGATTTTGCAAGATGTTGCGGGTTATGGCGTGGGTTGGGCAACAACAGAAGAATCATTTACCGAAGGCAGAGCTTTGGGTTTAAGCAGTATTGAATGTCTGCAAAGTGCGAATCTTGAGCCAGAAAATAATTTATTGCGTTATACGGCAGAAAGTTGTCACAGCACTGGTGAAGTAGATAAAGCACTAGAATTACATCAGCAGCGTTTAGAACTTTTACCTGTTGAAAATGAGCATGATAGAGCAGTTGCTTACAGTGGTATTGCAGATATTTTGATGCAGCAAGGACAAATAGATCAAGCATTAGACGTTTTTCAAAAAAAATTATTACCTGTATTTAAAAGCTTAAAAAATGAACAACAATATGCAGTGATTCAAGGCAGAATCGCCGACATCTTACAAGCCCGTGGACAACTCGATGAGGCTTTGCGCATTCGTGAAACTGAAGAGTTGCCCGTCTATGAACGCCTTGGCGATGTGCGCTCAAAAGCGGTGACCATGGGTAAAATCGCCGACATCTTACAAGCCCGTGGACAACTCGATGAGGCTTTGCGCATTCGTCAACAAGAGCAGTTGCCCGTCTATGAACGCCTTGGCGATGTGCGCGAAAAAGCGGTGACCATGGGTAAAATCGCCGACATCTTACAAGCCCGTGGACAACTCGATGAGGCTTTGCGCATTCGTGAAACTGAAGAGTTGCCCGTCTATGAACGCCTTGGCGATGTGCG
>JADGDW010000181.1 GCA_016744725.1 Candidatus Albibeggiatoa sp. nov. BB20
CCTCAGGACAAGTGAAGCAATTGAGTTTTTATAATCCAGATAGCACCCAAGTTGGTGAAAATATATTAGCTAAATTTGATACAAATATTAACTTTATAGGCAAAACCATCAAAATTGATGTTAATTCTAATATTCAACAAGGCGAAATATTTTTTGATCCGATTTATGCACCAATTGAAAAATCAAAACCAATCAATATTGATATGCAGCTTAATTTAACAGGGACGCAATATAAACTGAATAAATTGAAATATCAGCATAAAAATGTAGTTCAATTTGATGCCAGCGGACAATTTGATTTTGGTAAGGTATTTAAAATTAATCAGTTCAAATTTGATATGCCGAAAACACCAATCCCCGCCTTATATAAAACCTATTTAGAATCTTGGGTTTCAGCGATATTGCAACGTGATTTAGTGACGACAGGGCTTGTCGATGTGCATTTAGATTGGGGAAAACGTGATATTTTATTTCAATCTGAATTGTCAAGTGTCAATATAGAAGATAAGAAAAAACTGTTTGGTTGGCAAGGTGTTGATGGATTTATTCAATGGCATAATCGTAAAAAAGACTATTCAACCGTATTACGCTGGAAAAAAGGCTATTTTTCTAAATTAACCTTGGGCAAAAGCCAATTATATATGGATGTGACAGGACAAAATGTGAAGCTCAAAGCCCCATTTCGTCAGCCTATTTTAGATGGTGCATTATTTATTGATACGCTTAAGGCTAAAAATGTAGGGCAAAATGATATGTTTATTGAGTTAGGCGGCTCATTGAAACCTATCAAGTTAGGCACATTAACAACCGCCTTTGGCGCACCTGCTTTAAATGGTCAAATTTCGGGCGTAATTCCAAAAATTACTTATAATTTGTCTAATCGGCATATCGACATTGGTGGTGCAATTTTGATTAAGGCCTTTGATGGCGAGGTGGTGATTCATAAATTACACATGGAGAAACCAATTAGCCGTTTACCTATCTTGACGGCGGATATTGATATTAAAAAGCTGAATCTAAAAACATTAACCAATATTACCGAATTTGGCGAAATGCAGGGGGAATTATCGGGCTATATCAAATCATTACGAATGTTAAAGTGGCAGCCTGTTGCATTTGATGTCTATGTTGGTACGCCGAGTGATAATAAATTACCGCGTCGGATCAGTCAGAAAGCAGTGCAGAATTTATCCAATTTAGGTAACGGCAGTGCAGTAGGGATGTTGTCACAAGGGGCGTTAAGTTTCTTTGAAAATTTCTCATATCAAACCATAGGTTGGGGTTGTCGATTAAAAGACAGCGTATGTGAAATGCGTGGAGCAGAAAAAACAGGTGAAGGCTATTACATTGTAAAAGGTGGTGGTTTACCAAGAATTGATGTGATTGGCTATAATCAGAAAGTAAACTGGCGGGATTTATTCAATCGTTTGAAAAATATATCTGATATTCAAGCGCCTGTCATTCGTTAGTTGATTAAACCTGTAAATAGAATAAATCAATTTTCAAGAATACAAAATAGGATGCAGCTTAGTCTTAATGTTAATATATAAAACCTTCACTCTTTTAATAATATCTGCGCTATGATGTACTTTAGCCGTAATTTTTGCCAAAATTAGATATAAATAAAAAATTTGTGGAGCATATATTTGAATAAGCGAGCATTGATTACAGGTGTGACGGGACAAGATGGGGCTTATCTCGCCGAATTTTTACTAAAAAAAGATTATGAAGTGCATGGGATTAAACGCCGCAGTTCCTCATTTAACACTGACCGTATTGACCATTTATATCAAGACCCACATGTAAAAAATCGCCACTTTATTTTACATTATGGGGATTTAACCGATTCATCAAACTTAATTCGAATTATTCAGCAAGTACAGCCTGATGAAATTTACAATCTTGCAGCACAAAGTCATGTCGCGGTTTCTTTTGAATCACCAGAATATACAGCCAATACCGATGCTTTAGGCACACTGCGCTTATTAGAAGCCATTCGGATTTTAGGCTTAGAAACTAAAACCAAGTTTTATCAAGCTTCAACTTCTGAATTATATGGCAAAGTACAACAAGTCCCCCAAACTGAAGCAACACCTTTTTATCCTCGTTCGCCGTATGCGGTGGCTAAATTATATGCATACTGGATTTGTGTAAACTACCGAGAAGCCTACAATATTTTTGCTTGCAATGGGATTTTATTCAATCATGAATCTCCAATCCGTGGTGAAACCTTTGTGACGCGGAAAATTACTCGGGCACTAGCTCGAATTAAATTAGGGATGCAAGATTGCTTATATTTAGGCAATTTAGATGCAAAACGTGATTGGGGTCATGCTAAAGATTATGTGGAAGTGCAGTGGTTAATGTTGCAACAAGATGAACCTGATGATTATGTGATTGCCACAGGTGAGCAGCATTCAATACGTGAATTTGTTAATTTAGCAGCTAAATATGTTGGCATCCAAATAAATTGGCAAGGCCAAGGCATTGATGAAAAAGGCTATGCTGATGAGCATTGTATTGTTGCGGTTGACCCGCGCTATTTCCGGCCAACAGAAGTGGAAACCCTATTGGGTGATGCAACAAAAGCCCGTATTCAATTAAATTGGACTCCTAAAATCAGCTTTGAATCCATGGTGCAAGAAATGATGGAAGAGGATGTAATGCTTGCACAACGCGATGAGCACTGCGAACAACACGGCTTTAAGACATTTAATCATCATGAATAAACACAGTAAAATTTATATTGCGGGTCACAACGGTCTGGTCGGTTCAGCTATTTTACACCATCTGCAAGCCCATGGTTTTGAACAGCTATTAGTACGCAGTCATGCAGAACTTGATTTGACCCGTCAGTCTGATGTTGAAGTTTTTTTTGCACAACAACAACCCAAATATGTTTTTTTAGCAGCGGCTAAAGTGGGTGGCATTCACGCTAATAATACTTATCCTGCTGATTTCATCCGAGACAATTTATTGATCCAAAATCATGTGATTGATGCAGCCTATCGTTTTAGGGTGAAAAAGCTGGCTTTTCTAGGTTCATCATGTATTTATCCTAAATTGACAACGCAACCGATGACCGAAGATAGTTTATTAACGGGTGAACTTGAGCCAACTAATGAATGGTATGCAGTGGCCAAAATTGCAGGGATTAAGCTGTGTCAAGCTTATCATAAACAATATGGATTCAACGCTATCTCATTGATGCCAACTAATTTATATGGACAAGGAGATAATTTCCATTTGGAAAATGCCCATGTATTGCCAGCCTTAATGCGGCGGTTTCATGAGGCCAAACAACAACATTTACCCGAAGTGAGTGTTTGGGGTTCTGGTACGCCACGTCGAGAGTTTTTGCATGTAGATGATTTAGCAACAGCCAGCATATTCTTGATGCACCATTATGATCGGCCAGAGATTATCAATGTAGGCACGGGTCATGAAGTGAGCATCAAAGCTTTGGCACAGCTGATTCAAAAAACGGTTGCTTATGAGGGAAAACTGACATTTGATAGCTCTAAACCTGACGGCACACCACGTAAATTATTGGATGTATCGAAATTACATCAATTAGGCTGGCAAGCACAAATCAGCTTAGAAGCAGGAATTAATCAGACTTATCAATGGTTTTTAAATAATCAGGATAAAATTAGAGTATAAGGTAGCCATAATAAGTGCTTTTGAAAAACAGTGTTCTGCTAGACATTTTATCTTGCAGACCCGTTTCACATTACAGAATCAGCTAAGCTCATCGTTTTTAGCTAGTAATTTATAAATACTCTGATCTCAGAGAGGCTGCACCGTTTTTTATATCACAATGAGTGCAGCCAATCATTTAAAATATGCGTTTTTACAAGCTAGTGTTGTTTGTGCTCTGCATGTTATTTTTTCACATACAGGGTACTTTTAACTCGACATTCACTGTTATCTAAAGCCAAGCGCATTGGCGTGGTTTTACGGCCTAAGCGTGACTCGAAAATTGCAGTATAAAACATCACACGTTTGACATAACGTCTTGTTTCATTGAATGGAATCATCTCCACCCATAAATCAACAGGCATACATTGACGCTCTTTTTTCCAGCGTACTGCACGCCCTGGCCCTGCATTATAAGCCGCCGTTGCTAACATATAATTACCATCAAACTTATCCAACATTTGACTCAAATAAGCTGTGCCCAAAGCAATATTATTATCTAATTTAAGAATATCCTTGGTTCTACGCAGTGGTAAGCCAATTTTACGTGCTACTAAACGACCTGTTGATGGCATCAATTGCATCAAGCCCATCGCACCTGCATGAGAATGCGCATCTTTAGCAAACGCACTTTCTTGGCGTACAATACCGTACATCCAAGCTAAATCTACATTTTGAGTTTTAGACTCTGTTTTTAAATTTTGCAAATAAGGCATCGGAAAACGCACATTTAAATCATCATAAGCTTTGGCCTTTGCCGCAGTAAAAATACCTAAATCATACCATTTCCAATGTCTTGCCAATGCAGAAGCAATCGCTTTATCTTTCTTATCCAAATGCTCAACTGCATAATTCCACGCACGACGAGAATTGGTTTTCATGCCCGCTTTTTTAAATTCATAGGCGCGTTTTATATTCGGATTTTGCTGGATTTTCTGCCATTGGGTACGTGTAAATGAAGTCGGTTTATGATAAACATGATAATTTTCCCCAATCCGATCAGAAGCAAGAAATCCGTAATAATCACGTTCTTTAGCCAATTTTTGATAGACTTTACGTGCTTTTGCAGATTGATTTTGCTGCTCTAAAGACCGCGCATACCAATATTGCCATTGTAATTTGTCTTGCATTGAGTCTGGTAAAGTTTCAATAAAGTCTGTCAACGCTTGCCAATGTTGTTGTTTTAACGCTAAATTCAGCCGTTTTTCATGCAATTTCTCAGTCACATAATTTTCATCAACCGCCGCCAACCAACGAAACGCACGGTCATGATCTTTTTTCAAACCAGCAAAGGCAAATTCTCGTTGCATCATACCTATTTGCGGCTCTGAAAAAGCATAACGCCGTTGAAATTTTTCCCATCGTGATGTGGCTAATTTAAAATTCTGCATCGCAAGACGTTTTAAACCATGGACGATAATATCGCGGCTCATTTTATTGTCAGGATAATTAAATTCTTCTAGTTTATTCAGAGGTTTATAATGTACTTGTGCCCATAATCCCATCCAGCCTTGTTGAGCTGTTGATAAACGTTTGCTTAAAGCTTGAGCGAGCTTGATTTGATTACTTTCCATGGCTAAATAAATCCGTTGCCACAGTAATTTGTCGTTAACTAAGTTATTTGAATATAAATAATCGAACAGAGGATCACACGCTTTAGGTTGAGATTTAGCAACCAACCATAATTGTTGAATTTGTTGTGTGATTTGTTTATTAGAACGGCCTGTTTGGATTAAGGCATTGAGTTGATGACATTGTAACGCGGTGGATTTTTGCGCTGTGTAGGCTTTTAAGTAGGTCGACCAGCGTTGATGTTTAGCAAGGTAATGTAGCCAATCTTTGCGTAATTTATTCCCTAAAGCCGAGTCTCCATAACGCCTAAGAAAGTGCAACATTTCTTGTTCAGTAGCGGATTTAACTCGACGCTTTAAATCTAAATAACTGAGATAAGAATATAAAGGATAACTTTGCAGTTGCTGAGAAAGTGTCAGAAAAGTATTAATATCTTTCTGTTGGTAAGCATCATGGGCTTGTAGAAATAATGCCCTCTGTTGTTGAATTGATGCAGCCGACACATTGCCAGCCAATAATCCTAATAATATCAAAATAATAAATTGCATGTTTCTCCCCTCTGATGGCGAAATGAGCCTATTTTTATATCGCAAATTATGTGCCCCATCAAAAGATAATTATCAGGCAACGCTGAACAATTATCAATTATTCTTATCAGTATAGAGCTTATAAGATGTTCAGCATACTGATTGATATTAATAAAATAACATCGGTTTTTCCTAATGATGAGATGGTTCGGACAGTGTTGTATTTAAAAATGACAGCAAAAACCTGCCCCATTTTAAATCACTATAATTTATAACATGTCGGTTTAAATCAGTTTAGAAAAAGGATAGGGATTAATCTTGGTTTGATACAGCAACTCAGTCATTTTGTCTGCATCAACAGGTGGGCTAAACAAATAGCCTTGAGCATATTCGCAGCCTTTCGCTTGTAAAAAATGGCTTTGGGCTCTGGTTTCAACGCCTTCTGCGACAACATCAAGTTGTAAACTGTGTGCCATTGCAATAATGGCATCAGTAATTGCCGCATCATCAGAATTAATACAAACATCTTTAACAAATGAACGATCAATTTTCAAAGTATTGACTGGGAAGCGTTTAAGATAACTGAGAGAGGAATAGCCCGTACCAAAATCATCAATCGCAATTTTCACTCCCATTTTTTGCAAACGGCTAAACGTGGCAAAACTGCCGTGTTTTTTATCTTGGTCATCTGTCATTAACATGCTTTCAGTTAATTCTAGCTCTAAATATTGTGGTGCAAGCCGACTCATCACCAGTATGTTTTCTATTGAAGAAAGTAAATCTGCTTGTTGGAATTGCCGCCCAGACATATTGACTGAAACACAAATAGGTTCAAAACCAGCTTGTTGCCATGCGTAATTTTGCTCACATGCGGTACGCAATACCCATCCCCCAACTTGAATAATTAAGCCCATTTCTTCTAATACAGGTACAAATTTGTCAGGGGTACGCAGACCTAATTCAGGATGTTGCCAACGTAATAAAGCTTCAACTCCAATAATTTGACCCGTATTCAAATCAATCTGCGGCTGATAATACAAGCGCATTTCATCTTGAAATAAAACTTTGCGTAACTGATTTTCTAAAATAAGCCGTTCAAATGAAACCACGTTCATTTCATTAGTAAAAAATTGGTAGGTATTTTTGCCTTGGGTTTTAGCGCGGGACATGGCTGTATCCGCATTATTAAGTAAAGTTAAGGCCTCTTTTCCGTCATTGGGATAGACGCTGATCCCAATACTGCCCGTGATGACAATTTCATGCTGGTTTAAATTAATCGGTTGGCTAATCCGTTCTAATAATTGTTGGGTTAATTCACCTACATCTTTGACAGGATTGTAAGATTCTAAAATAACAACAAATTCATCACCACCTAAGCGAGCGACTGACGCTTCTGAGGGAACGGATTGGGTTACACGATGGGCAATTTCACATAATAATTTGTCGCCTAATGCTGAACCAAATGAATCATTCACCATCTGGAATCCATCTAAATCAAAAGTTAAAACAATAATACTCTGTTGTTGCTTATTATGGGCTCGGCGAATCATTTGCCTAAGACGTTCTAATAATAAATTTCGATTGGGTAAACCTGTTAATACATCGTAATTCGCAAGATAAGCGAGTTGCTCTTCTGTTTCTACTAAGCGTCGATAACGGTTTAAACGGGTAATGGTACGGATACGCGCTCTTAATTCTGCCTTATCAAAAGGCTTACTCATAAAATCATCTGCACCGACTTCCAAACCTTTTAAACGGGATTCTCGATCATCCAATGCGGTTACCATCACCACGGGCAATTCTGCCAAACGGGGATTAGCCCGCAAATGCTGACATACCTGAAAGCCATCCATTTCTGGCATCATGACATCAAGTAACATCACATCAGGCATAAGCGATTGAGCTTTTTCCAACGCTTCCTCACCTGATTCAGCAAAAATAAGATTATAACCTTCTGATTCTAATAGAATTTTAACTGTATAACGTGAAACAATTTCATCATCAACAATCAAAATAATACTTTTATCTCGCTCAGGCGGGTTGGGTAACGTAGTCGACATTATTTACTATCTGGTTGGGTTAACATTTGTACTTTTTCATGTAAATCGGCACGGTTAAAAGGTTTACAAATTACATCATTTGCGCCGACATCTAAGCAACGTTGTTTGGCTGTTGGATCGTCCCAAGCGGTAATCATAACAATAGGTAAATCTTGCAATTGTGGATTCGCACGAATTTTACGGCATACAGCAAAACCATTCATACCGGGCATCATGACATCTAACAGTATGATATCAGGCTTCATAGCTTCGGCTTTGTCGATACCTTGTTCACCATTTTCTGCAAAAAATAAGTTATATTGTTCTGATTCTAACAAGGCCTCTATGGTATAACGAGAGACTATTTCGTCATCAACAATCAGAATAG
>JADGDW010000182.1 GCA_016744725.1 Candidatus Albibeggiatoa sp. nov. BB20
GGCACAGGTGATATGAATATTGTTAAGCAATATGGCGTTTCTGAGAAAGCGTTTGCTCAATATGCGGCGGATTTGGGTGTGACTGATAATGCGGTCAAGAATTTCTTTAGGATTTTAGAGAAAAACCAAGTACCTCGATATAATTTAGATGAGAAGTTACGGGAAATTGCCAAAAATTATAAAAATTTGTTAGACAATGCCAATATGCTTGATGTATCAGATGATCCAGAAGTACAGCAATATTTACAGCAAGCACGGCAGTTTATTGAGGGTAAAGATGTTAAGGTTGATTTTGATAGAGCAGATGAATTGTTACAAAAAGCGTTTAAGCATGAATTGGATGGGATTGAAAAACTGAGGAAAATGGAGGAGAAAATCAAGAAGGTAAAAAGAGATAAGACCATATCTGCTGCAATAATTTTAGGAAAGCGTGCAGATATTGCAGAAATCCAATTGAAATACCTTCAAGCTGCGGAATATTATCTACAAGCAGCCAATTTCTTACCAGAAAGTTATGATAAAGCTAGATATTTAAATAAAGCAGGACTCAATTTTTATGATGCTAATAAGTATGACCAAGCTTTACCTTTGTATCAACAAGCTTTAGCAATTCGTGAACAAATATTAGGTACGCAACATCCTGTTTATGCTAATAGCCTCAATAATCTCGCAGAATTGTATCGTACCCAAAGCCAGTATCAGCAAGCCTTACCTTTGTACCAACAAGCTTTAGCGATTCATGAACAAGTGTTAGGCAAGCAACATCCATCTTATGCCCTAAGCCTCAATAATCTTGCAGGTTTATATCAATCTCAAGGTCAGTATGAGCAAGCCTTACCTTTGTTCCAACACGCTTTAGAAATAGCTGAACAAGTGTTAGGCAAGCAACATCCATTTTATGCCGCTAGCCTCAATAATCTTGCAGGCTTATATCAATCTCAAGATCAGTATGAGCAAGCCTTACCTTTGTTCCAACAAGCTTTAAAGATTGGTGAACAAGTGTTAGGCAAGCAACATCCATCTTATGCCGCTAGCCTCAGTGGGCTCGCAGAATTATACAGAACCCAAGGTCGGTATGAGCAAGCCTTACCTTTGTTCCAACACGCTTTAGAAATAGTCGAACAAGTGTTAGGCAAGCAACATCCATTTTATGCCGCTAGCCTCAATAATCTTGCAGGTTTATATCAATCTCAAGGCCAGTATGAGCAAGCCTTACCTTTGCACCAACAAGCTTTAGCGATTCGTGAACAAGTATTAGGCAAGCAACATCCTGATTATGCCACTAGCCTCAATAATCTCGCTTTATTGTATCAATCCCAAAGTGAGTATGAGCAAGCCTTACCTTTATTTCAACAAGCTTCTGAAATTTGGGGAGAAGTATTAGGCAAGCAACATCCATCTTATGCCCAAAGTCTCAATAATCTCGCGGGTTTATATGAATCCCAAGGTCAGTATGAGCAAGCTTTACCTTTGTTCCAACAAGCTTTAGAAATTCGTGAAAAAGTGTTAGGCAAGCAACATCCTGATTATGCCACTAGCCTCAATAATCTCGCAAGTTTATATTATGCCCAAGATCAGTATCAGCAAGCCTTACCTTTTTTTAAACAGGCTGTAGATATTTTTATCAATGTTTTAGGAGAAGAGCATCCAAATACGAAAATTGTAAAAGGAAATTATCAAGATTGTTTAGAGGCTGTTGAACAGGATGAAAGGATTTGCAGGATTTAGACATTATATAGTACATAAACTGAAAGCAATTCAACATAATATCTGAAATTAGATTTTAGTGAATTGTTGATTAACCAAATTCCACGGCAATCGCCTTCCTGCATTACGCATTAATTGATAAGCCTGCTTTGCTTGTGGAACAGTAATCAATTGTTGTTTTATCATTTGTTCGACTAACCATAGTGTGCCTTTGACATCAACATTTTCATTTTTTGCGGCATTACGTAAGGCTTTATCACCTGTTAACAAAGGGCATTTTTCTTGTACTGCTAGTACCAAGGCAAAACAATCATTGATACTAGGATCATTATAACGAGCGTTCAACTCTATGGCATATTCAATAGATTGGGGTGTTAATTCACTTAATTTTAAGCCCCTTTCTAACAAATGTCTGTGTGATTGCTCTAACTCTTCGCTGAATAAAATATCTGGTATATGAAACTGATAAGGTAATTTAAACCAGTATTCAACTAAAAGCCCTTCTTCTAAATCAATGATAATATTAGCATCACTAATCAATATCTGCATTCGTCATCTCTAATTTGCGTTGTTGATGGAATGCTATTACTGACATGCCTAGTAATTCAGCCGCTTTGCTTTCGGTCACGTATTCTTCTGCCAAGGCTTGGTAAACAAGTTGTTTGAATAAAATTGTTTTTTCAGCAGGATAGGGATTGCTCGGTTCATGTTTTCGCCAGCCGTATTGACTGAATAAACGCTGCCAATGTGTAAATAAACCTTGACTGATAATACCGCATTGTAATAAACGAAATAAACAGCCTGCCATACTTAAACCAAACTCATGTTTTAATAAGTATAATTCTTGCGATTCTAAGGCGGTACGATGTTGTGCAAAATGGGCATGTACTGCTTGTTGTGGTAACAGAAATGCCCCAGCAAAACGGTTACAGGCTTTTTCTTCATCTATATTTTCCGCTAAACGTCCCCGTAAAACAATGTGTCCCAGCTCATGCGCAAGCGTAAAACGTTGACGATCACCAGACCAGTATTGACTAACACTAATCATGGGCTTATTGCCAACCGTGCCAGCTAACCCATCGAATTTACCCGCATCATCTTGGTGCATAACAATGACTAAAATCCCGTAGGTTTCCAGTGTATCAATCATCTCTGGAATAGAATTACGCCCAACTTGCCAATGGTCTCTCATCGTGTCCGCAATCATTTCAATCTGATCCATATGTTGAATGGATTTTGGTAAATTTTTTGGTAAGCAAAACGGTTTTATCGGTGGCTTTGGGTATAGGTTGAGTAATATTTCCCAACGTTCAGCTTGTTCATATATACAGTGATGGATTTTATCCAATAATTTTTTAGGTGTATTGGATTTTTTACGATATTCAATATTGCTCAGTTCTATGTTTTGAGTACGAAAGAAGTATTCAATACGCACATTTAGTGCTTTAGATAGGGCTATAAGTTGTTGTGATGAAGGCGTTTGTTTATCTCGCTCAAATTTACTCACAGTCATTTTACTGAGTCCAATAGTGTTACCCAGACTTTCTAGGGAGTAGCCTGCCGCTTTACGTGCTCGTTGGATTCGTATACCAATCATTGTTCTAGCTCCCTTAAAGTTTACAAAATAAATATTTTTTTTTTTTTTTTTTACTTATTAGCTGAAAAAGACTACATATTTTTAGTATAAAAACGTGTCGCTTATTAATTTTTTTATCATGCAAGTTTATATGAGCAAGCTGTAAAAATATTTGTTGATGTACTTGGGGAAGAGCATCCGAATACAAAAGCCGTAAAACGGAATTATCAAGATTATTTAGCGGCTGTTGAACAGGATTAAACGGATGAAAGGATTTGCAGGATTTTTTGTCTGAATTTGGATTTAAAAGTAGATTTAGGATTTTTAGGTTTTGCTAAAAGTTATCCACATCTTAAGCTCGATATTCCTCACAAATGGTTTTTAAGGATACAACAACTCTAATAATTGCACTCGCTCCCACGTATTGAGACAAACTTCATGTGGGAACAAGATAAGCCTATCATTTATTCAATGGTGCGAGCTTTAAAATAATCTGGAATCACTTCTAATAATGCTTTATCAATGATTAATGTATTCATATTGACTGCGGGTGCAGCGCGTGGATATTGACGATCATTCAACCAATGCTCAGACCAAAAAGCGGTTGTTTGGATACATTGTTGTAAAAAGTTATCTAGATGGAATTTCTTTTCTAACTCAATACAGCCTTCTAAGAACAGATCAGCATAGAATTGTGTAATCGGATATTCAGCAGCGGGTGGTTTGTGAAATTCAGGACGGGTGACATAAACCCAGAATTGTGCATCGGGTACGGGTGTGCCATCAGCCATTTGAATTTGTTCACGCTTTACGGCATAGCGGCAATAGAAAAATTCATGTTCATCAAGCGCACTAACATCTTTTGCATCAAAAATACGGAAAATAGCTGCTGCCATTTTTGCCTCTTCTTTGACTGACACACCAAGAAACGTTGCAGCTAAAGTAATACCCACATTAGGACCGCGAGCACTCCATTCACGTTGAAAACCTTGGATATAAGCGGGCATGTTAAACCCTGTGCTATCACCGTATTGACGTTTTTCAGTGTCTTTCATGAGGCTGCCATAACCAATGAAATATTGAGCTTGTTTTAAGTCAACTGCTGGATGACATGTTTCATCAGCATAGCTGAGAGGGATATTCGACATCAGTATTGCTATAGAAGCAATGGCTATCTTTAATAGAGTGTTACCATAAAAAGACATTTTCAAATCCTCTTTCTTTTCAATATATTTGAGCAATCATGCCAATCATATGCTATATGAAAAAACATTCTTAGACAAATAATTAAAGAAATACGTCAAGCTTTGAAATAATGTCAAAAAGGTGTGGGCTATATTTGTTTTGTTCCTACGCAACAAGTCTGTAAAAGAACTCAGTTTGTGGAAACGAGGTAAATATAATTTCAATGAATTCCTAGATAAATCAGAAAATATATTTCATGACTTATCTAGTTAAATTTAATGGAGTATCAACTTACTTAAGGATTCCAACCTGTACCTGACAATGCGAATGCGCCACCAAAGTTAAAATCATAATGGGCAAAATAAGGAATTACGGGTTGCTCAGCATCAATCGTAATGCCGTATAAAATACCTTGGTCAGGGTTTGAGCGTACTCGATCATCTTCATGTAAAAATAGAGCCACTTTATCTTCCCTATCAGGAATCACAAGGTCTATTTCTGCATTAGCTTGACCATCAGAGTAATATAATTTTACTTTTACTTTGATGTCGCTAGCAGGATAATAAGTCGATATTCTTCTAATCAATAAAAACTCTAAGACATCATTTCCACGAAAGCCTTCGGCAAACTCCCAGTGAGTATGTGCATTTGGTGAAAAATTAACCCCATTGAGTCCAGATAAATCAAAATGGTTAAAATTAGCGACAATATTTTTTCCATAATCTGCAGCCACAGAAATAGATAGCGGCTGATTTTTAGGTAAAAAATCTTTTAAAACGATCGCGGTTTGTTGGTAAGGTTCTAGGATAATATCATTAAAAATACTGTATGGATTGATATTCCTTAAAGAAATCCGTGCTTGAGTATCATTTGGATTCATAACATTAACCACTTCAAATCCACTCTCAGATAACCAACCTTCTGATACATACCCACTAGTGTTACCCCACGATGGTTCTGCAATTATAAATATGCCATCATTCAGAAAATCATCATATTGAGTCATACCAACCACAATTTCTTTGTCTGAGGAAATCAGTGCTCCAATAGGCTGCTCTGGAATTTGAGTATTGAGGTAGTCTTGCAACTTAACACTAAAGCGACTCTTTGGGGCAACTGTGAGGTTAATGTCACGTGGAAAAGCATCGCTAAAACCCGTAATACGCAACTCAATATTGGCAGACTCATCACTAGGATTAAAGCCAACAAGATAATTTCTGACTTTATCTTCATGATTGTAAAAGCCTTGGGCTGTAGACCATTTTTTACTGGTAACAGGGGTAAAGTTTGCACCCAAAGCCACATTGCCTTCACCATAATGAATAAAAGTTGCTGTAATGCGTTTACTTGGCTCAATCACCATCGCAAAAGGCCGATAAAATTGTACGCCTTTATCTTTTAAGCTAAAACTTGAACGTTGCTCAGGCAGTAATTTCAAAGGAAAACTAAAACCTGTGCCATCTTCATAGTAAATTGAACATGTTGCATCAACAGGTTCTTCATGGGTATTAAGTAATGCAACAAATTCTTCAATATTATCACCAATAAAACCTTCTGGCATATACAGAGTATTTTTTACAATCGATTGTGGCGTATCATGGCTGATCATTGTGCCATCTGCTAACATACCTCGTTTATTGTTACCCCATGTCCAGATCGAGTTGTCATTTTTAACGGCAACAGAAAAGTCATAACCTGTTGCAATAGCGGCAACATCATCGATTAGCACTTGAATAGGTTTAGTTACAAACTGGCTGAGGAAATCATCTTCATCAACAGAGTTGCTTGTACCAATGCCCAATTGGCCATTATCGTTATTCCCCCAAGCCCATACCGTGCCATCATTTTTTAAGGCTAGGACATGTTTAAAAAAAACACTTAGGGTTTTAACATCTTCAATATCCACTTGAACGGGTGTTAGTTGGTCATTAATCTCTGCTGCACCAATCCCTAAATAAGGACTAGAACCCCAAGCCCACACAGTGCCATCATTTTTTAAGGCCAAAGAATAATTGTCGGAAATATCAGGTTGAAAAAAGCTTTCAAAACGCTGTCCAGTTGATGCAACCACTTGTTTCACATTGGATAAGTTTATTTTTTGCGGGATATTGTATGCGATCTTATCGCCTGTGCCTAATTGGCCATTGGTATTTTTGCCCAGACTCCATACTGTGCCATCCGTTTTAACGATAAGTACATATTCAAATGATACAGAAAAATCAGCCACATTTTTGGTCAACAGCACCAAACCATTAGCTTGTTTGGAGGCTTCAGATATAATATCTGGATAAAACAAAGCATTATGACTTGATATCCACAATTCATTTTTGTCAGTTAAAATAAACCCTGCACTAGAGCTATAAATCACTTTTTTAATATCGCCTTGTGGTAACGGATTAGCTAACACTGGAATATGGCGTTTTGTGTAGTCAAAAAGAGGGAATATAGGTGATGGTGTAAATTGTGGTGCAGGCTCTCCCCAATACCATATTGTGCCATCTGTTTTGCGTACAAAAGTTGCTGGATATTCTGTACTCAATAACAATTCTTCCACATCTTGAATATCTAACAGGATAGGCACATTGATGTCACCGACATATTTTTGGTAAGTCGTCTCACGTAATAATTGCCCAGCAGAACTCTCACCCCAACTGATGAGTGAGCCATCTTGTTGTAATATCATTACAATGGATGTTGTTTTACCAGCGATAGCAATTTGTGGCTCAACTGCTGTCACGTTAAATATTAATAAACACCCCAGAATGAGGTGAAGCCCTTGTAATAAACGCATTGTAAATTCCTTAAACTGAATATATGAATGGCTTAAGTTATAGTTTATTAAAAAGGGTTATTCAAGTTTCTAGATGGTATTTAAACAATTAACAATGACTAGGAATATTAAAAAAATAAGGTAAGAGGAGCTAAGTATTTGAATATAGATCATGTAGGATGGATGATGCTATCGCTTATCTGCCCTATTAATTTACTCGACGTGGCACGTCGTGAAGGCATTCTCACAACGCTTGTGGGAACGAGGCAATAAGAATATTGTTCTTCCATTGTGCATCCTGTTACTTTTAAATTATGATTTACTAATGCACGATGATTAAGTATGATTATAAACATTACAGGATGTAAATAAAGCGGCATGGAAGCATAAACAGGTCGCCCTATCTCGATGAATTAAACATCGGAGTAGGGCTACTCAATCGATGTAACCATCTTAGGAGATACATGTCATGAGTGACGTGAATGTTAACACACCTGCCCAAAAATCCCATTCTGAATTAGTTATGGAAATGTATGTGATTATCAGCTTAGCTGAAATTGGTGAAGCGGTCTCGATTTCGGAAAACAATATTGACTTAGATACGTTAAATGCATTATTTCAAGTGATTAGAGAAAGACTTGATTCGCTGATTACTGTTTTACGAGCAGAGACATAAGCATGAATAGCCCGTAAAGTAAATTAAGCTGTTATAGCTCGCTCCCGTAAGTTGATATTGTCTCGTTCCTACGCGCGCGCCACGTAGGAATACAGTCCAACGCGATGTGTCATGAATTTACTCGACGTGGCCGTGGCACGTCATGAAGGCATTCCCACAACGCTTGTGGGAACGCGGCAGCAGATAACAGTCTTCGGTTCAGCCCACTATCCAGTTATTGAATAATGAGCGGTTGGTTAAATAATATCTCGCAAAGCAGAGCTTTTGGGACAGGCATTACCAAATAGGATT
>JADGDW010000183.1 GCA_016744725.1 Candidatus Albibeggiatoa sp. nov. BB20
TCCAAAGGCTTAGACGGTGTAACTCACCGCATAATTGGCTAAATTGATAGCCGCATTCAAGTCACGGTCTTGAGTATGACCGCATTCACATTTAAATATTCTGTGTTTCAAAGTTAAATCTTGTTTGATTGCACCACAGACAGAACAGGTTTTTGATGATGGATACCATCTGTCAGCTATCACAATCAGATTGCCACGCATTTGCGCTTTGTATTCCAATTGTCGCTTGAACTCGTAAAAGCCCATATCTGCAATATGTCGTGCTAGTTTACCATTTGATAACATGCCTTTGACATTCAAATCTTCAATGCCAATTACTGAAAACCGTCTGGTTAAATTACTGGTCAATTTATGCAAGGTATCTTTACGAATATTACTTATTTTAGCGTGTAATTTGGTAAGTTTTGCTTTGGCTTTGTGCCAATTAGAAGAACCTTTTTGCTTCTTGCTCAAATTCCTTGATAGCTTTTTGAGTCGAGGAAGCAATTTTTTTAATGGTTTAGAACCAGTGACCACTTCACCTGTACTCAGTGTTGCCAAAGATGAAATACCTAAATCCACACCGACAATGCCTTGATTTTCAGCTTTGTGTAAGTGGGATAAATCATCTGTTTCAACACTGATACTAACAAACCATTTATTAGCTTGTCGTGAAATAGTTGCAGACAATATTTTGCTGCTAAATCTGAGCGATTCTTTCAAACATACCCAACCTAAGTTAGGAATTCTGATACGATTTAAAGATTCATTAAGCAAGAACTGGTCATTAGTTATGGTAAATGAATCGTGAACACCTTTCTTCTTAAACTTTGGATAACTTGCCTGTCTTTTGAAAAACCGTTTAAACGCCTCGCCTAATCGGATAATTGCCATTTGTGGCGCATTTTTGGTGACTTCTAACATCCAAGGATATTCAATACGTTTAATCGCATTCAATTGTTTGCGTAATCCACCTTGAGTTGGTTTAGGTAAATCTGGGTTTTCTTTATGGGCTTGATATTGCTTTTGCCATTGGTCTAATGCCCAGTTATAAGCAAAACGTGCCGTCCCACTGGCTTTTGCGAAGTAGGTGCGCTGCTTGTTATTTGGTTTGAGTTCTATTTTGTGAGCAAGAATCATTATTAAATTAGTTTAGTAAAGTATACTGATGTTTTCAATAGCCGCCTTTGAAATACTTAATAATTTACTCATATTGACTAGGTATAGATAAGTATGAATAAGTTTTCAATAGCTGCTATCTAACCCTTGCCATTCAAACCACCTCATTTTTTTCATAATGTGAATCAATTCCCAAAATTATTCCCTAACTTAGCTGAATTCCTTAATTTACAAATATTTCTCAATGCTCCCTAACTGTTGTCAACTCTCGATATCGTTTATAATATTTCGATTGTTTCACTTTGACTGAAGAATTCAATGGCACACTCCCTGACTTATGAAGACGCTGGCGTTAGTATTGATAAAGGTAATCAACTCGTTGAACGGATTAAACCGATTGCAAAACAAACCCAACGCAATGGCCTATTAGGCGGCATTGGTGGCTTTGGCGCATTTTTTGAAATTCCAACAGATCGCTATAAAAAACCGGTTCTTGTTTCCAGTACCGATGGCGTGGGTACAAAATTACGTTTAGCAATTGAACTAGGCAAACATGACACCGTTGGTATCGATTTAGTTGCAATGTGTGCCAATGATATTGTGACTTGTGGTGCTGAACCACTGTTTTTCCTTGATTATTACGCAACCGCGACTTTAGATATTGATGTTGCAGAAGCCGTAGTCAAAGGGATTGGACAAGGTTGTGAACAAGCGGGAATGGCTTTAGTCGGTGGTGAAACCGCTGAAATGCCCGGAATGTACGCAGCGGGTGATTATGATATTGCAGGCTTTTGTGTCGGCGTAGCAGAAAAAGACAATGTGATTGACGGCTCACAAGTACAAATCGGAGATGCCATTTTAGGTTTAGCATCAAACGGTGCTCACTCCAATGGCTACTCCCTAGTACGCAAGATTTTAGAAACGGTCAAAGCCGATTTAAACATGCCTTTTGCCGATAGTACGCTAGGTGAAACCCTATTAGCTCCAACGCGAATTTATATTAAACCCTTATTAGAACTACAAAAAGCGATTAATATTCATGCGATGGCACATATTACAGGCGGAGGTTTAACCGAAAATATTCCCCGTGTTTTACCCGAAAATATGGCCGCTAAATTATTAGCCCAACATTGGCAACGTCCTGCTATTTTTGATTGGTTGCAAGAACAAGGACAAATTGAATCCATCGAAATGTACCGTGTATTTAATAACGGCATTGGAATGGCGGTTTGTGTGGCACAAGAAGACAAAGCCCAAGCGATTGAAACCTTACAAGCTGCTGGCGAAACCGTATGGGAAATTGGTGAAATCATCGCCAATGACAAACAAGACTGCATTATTGATTAAATAATATTGTCATTATAAACTTTTCAGATTGCTGGCTGTTGTGGAGCTGGCAATTGTGAAACGCAGATTTCATATCACAAGATCACCAGAAAAATCTTAAAAAGGAATTGATTCAAAATCAGGCGTTTTATTCGCAATAACCCCTTTATTTTCAAATACTAAAATCGACTTCAGTTTGCATTGTATTCTACAGAAAAACCAACCATTGCTACGTACAAAATGAATACTTCACATAAACATATTCTAAAAATAACGGATTGAATAATCGATTTACCTATAAAAACATCCATTTGCTACGCCTTAACAACAACTTGTTGATGATTCTTCGTCTATAATAAACAACAGATTAGAATTTCACACTAACAAATGCCCTGTTTATCATCTTTAAGCATTGATTTATGACATCATCCTGCCGATATCTTATGCTCGGATCATTCTGCATGTTCTCAAATCATTGAGGATTTCTTGCGCTAGTTAAGCGGTAAAAACTTCAAAACCTTATGAATAAAATATATTACTCATTGCTATATCTGTTTATTTTCCCCTCAGCATTATTGGCTGACATTATCACTGATGGTACATTAGGCCAACAAGTTCAACTCAATGCCCCTGATTATCAAATCACCTCCAATTTAGGCCAACAAGTCAATAACACGGTATTCCACAGTTTTGAAACCTTTAACCTCAATTCAGGTGAAACCGCGACTTTTTTCGGTTCTGAACAACTAGAATATATTATTTCTCGGGTTACGGGTGAACAAGCTTCATTTTTAAATGGTTCGTTACGTAGCAGTGGGGTTAATGATATTGAATTCTATTTTATGAATCCCAACGGCATTATTTTTGGAGAACATGCACAACTGGATATCAATGGCACGGTATTCTTTTCTACTGCGGATACACTGTATTTAGCTGAAGAATTTGGTGATGGCATCGGTGAGTTTAGCGCGACCCACCCAGAAAACACCTTATTAACGGTTGCAGAGCCTGCCGCATTTGGCTTTTTAGATAATGATATTGCGCCTTTAACAATTAATGGTAGCCAGTTGGAAGTGACGAGAGGTTATTTATTTGCTGCTGTTGCTGGGGACATCCACGTGACAAGCGGCGCAAATATTTCTACTCTTGGTATTCCTAAAACCAATATTTCCAAAGAAACTATCTCGGATGATGATGGCCTTAGCTTAAGCAGTGGCATTGCACTTGTAAGCGTTGATTCTGCTGGCTTACTTAGTTTAATTGGTAACGACGAAGGCTTACTCATCACGGATGAAAGTGATCCCAGTAATCCAATTCCTCTATTTAAAACAACACAAGACCCCAAAAAAGTCTTAATTGATTTTGATGGTGAAAAATGGGGCGATATTACAGTTGATGAAAACTCACGCTTAATTGCTGATAGTGAAGGCAATAGTGTAAGTTTAGTTTACCTACAAGCAGAAAAAATAAGCTTTGATAATCAAAGTAGTATCATTGCAAATGCTTATGAAAACCAAACGATTGCGAGTTTAGGAAATTATATTTGGCTGTTTTCAGATGAACTGATTTTAGATCACCAAAGTCAGATTATTGGTCAAAAAATATCAGGTACAGGGTTTGGTAGCGGTATATTAGGTTTTGTTGATGAGCGTATCAGTCTACTCAACAATAGTGGAATGAGTGTCGACACCACAGATGAAGGGTATGCGGGCAGTATTATTTTATTTACTAAAAATCTCACAATGGAAAATAGTTTTATGAGTACCCGTAGTAAAGGTTCAGGGAGCGGTGGCGCAATTTGGATACAGGCAACCGAATCTATTAAATTACAAGGTGATGATGCGGGTATTTTAAAAAAAACAACAGCAGATTTATTTAAATTAACTAAAAATGCTGAAACACAACAAGAGCAGCAAGCTTTTCTCGATAAATTAAATGAGCTTAACTCATTAGATGTAGCAAAACTAACAGGTGATTCTTATGGTACTGGGAATGGTGGTGCTATTTTTTTATTAACAGATAAACTTGAAGCAGATACTTTTTTATTGACCTCTGAAACGATACAAGGTAATACAGGCGGCGTATTTGTTCAGGCAAACAATGCAGATATTAAAGATTTTGTGTTTAGCAGCAGTGTGTTAACTGAAGGAAATGGCGGCGTTGTTTATTTAGATATAGAGGACTCATTAAAAACAGATAGAGGCTTATTCATTTCTGCAGCGAGAGGCAATGCTTCCGCAGGTAATGTGGAAATCAGTAGCGATCTTTTGTTTTTTAATAAAACCAATATTTCAACAACAGCATTACGTGGTGGTGGTGGCAATGTCTCATTAAATGTCGACGGAATCGCTTTATTTAGCAGTGCTCAGGTTTTAGCCAGTGCTGAAGCATCAAATGGTGATGGAGGGGATGTCCGCATTGAATACCCAACTTACCTCGTTTCAAATCATGGGTTAATTTTAGCCCAAGCACTGGGTGGTAATGGGGGAAATATTTCGATCAAAGCCCATAATTTAATTGCATCAGATGATACCCGAGTCAGCGCTTCCTCTGAACAAGGCATTGATGGCATAATTAATGTTCAAGCTCCTGATGTTAACTTTAACGAGGCGGCGTTAGTGTTTACCCCTAAATTTGCGGTACTCAATACAAATACTCGCGATATATGCAAAGTCCGCATTGCCGACCAATTGCCAACAGAGTTCCAGTTAGACTACTCTTTTATTGTTCTGCCTTTTTCAGGGCAATATTCAAATTTAGAAGATTGGCAACCCAGCTATACTCGTCAAGAATTTTCCTTGTTTAAGCATCATTTAGCTGATTTAGCTCGGTGTGGTTTTCATCGTTAACCTAACTAAGTTTAACTTGTGACGACGCACCAGCGTCCACAAAAAATATCAAGACACATTCCACGCAATGCGTGGAACGAAAAAAATAAATTCTGGTTTTAATCCTTAACTTCATGGTAATAACACGCTGTGTGGAAAAAAGATAAAAACCTAACTAAAAACGGTTGTTTAATCTGAATTCTTCTAACGATAGCTCACTCATCCCATTGCACCCTTATCATCCATCAGATGATTCATGATGCTGCAATTGTCGTTCAATTTCTGCTAATAAATCAGCTTGATGATAAGTTTCTTTCATAAATACATTTTCAACACATTGATTTAACATAGTTAACTCTGATTGATTCACTTCTTTGGCGGTTAATATAACAACGGGGATAGACCACCATTTTGGATTAGTTCGTAAATATCCAATTAATTCAAAACCATCCATTTCAGGCATTGATAAATCTGACAAAATCAGGTCAGGTGTATGTTGTTCTAAAATGTCCAATGCCTGCGCACCGTTACTGGCTTCCAACACATGCCAACCTGAATATTCCAAAGCACCGACTAAAGCTTCTTTTGTTACAGAATCATCATCTACCACTAAAATTTGTGGAATGTGATAACTGCCACTGGTTTCAGAATGAGATTGATAACGGGATAACACATGATTTAATTGTGATTTTTCTACAGGTTTTACTAAATAATCGGCTGCACCTAAAGCATAGCCAAAACGGCGATTTTCAACCATAGATGTGATAATAACGGGAATATGACTCAGTTTATCATCCGTTTTTAAGGTCGATAATACAGTCCAGCCATCCATATCAGGCATTTGAATATCCAAAGTGATCGCATACGGCAGTAGTTGTTTAGCTAAGGCCAAACCTTGCTCACCACTATGTGCAACTTGTACTTCATAATTTAAATTTCGCAAATGTTCTGACAATAATTCACATGTCATTGGATCATCATCAATCACCAAAATTTGATTATTTTCACCTGCCTGCGGAATCTGTGATAGATCACCTAGAATTGGTGTGCCAATATTGGTAGGAATCCGAATCGTAAATTCACTGCCTTGCCCATAATGACTTTCAACCTGAATCGTCCCATTCATCATTTCGGCAAAGCGTTTGGTAATAGTTAATCCCAATCCTGTGCCGCCATATTTGCGCGTGGTTGATTTATCCGCTTGGGTAAATGGATCAAATAATTTTTTAATCTGCGCATCGGTCATACCTATTCCCTGGTCCGCAACACTAATATTAACCCAGCTTTTTTCCTGCGTATCAATTTCCATGCGGGTACTTAAACGGATAGTCCCCTGTTCAGTAAATTTAGACGCATTACTTAATAAATTAAATAACATTTGGCGCAATTTAGTCAAATCAGCATGAATTTCATTCATCCGTTTATCTAAATTCACTTCTAAATGATTATGTTTGGTTTGAACTAAAGGCTCAACCGTCACCACCACCTCATTAATTAAATTATTTAAATTGAAAGTCTCTTGATACAACTCCATTTTGCCAGCTTCAATTTTAGAAATATCTAAGATTTCATTAATTAAATTCAATAGATGCTTTCCTGAAGAATGGATTTTCTTAATATCCGATTCATAATCAACTAAGGCCTCATTATCTTGCATATCCTCTTGCATCATTTCACTATAACCAATGATGGCATTCATCGGCGTGCGCAGTTCATGACTCATATTGGCAACAAACTGGCTTTTGGCTGCATTGGCTTCTTCCAATTTATGCATTTTATCCTGTAACGAATGCGACATAGTATTGAAGCCATCAACTAATAGATTGATTTCACTTATTTTACTATGTGGCCAATCAATTTTTTCTAACTGGATAGACTGGTTTGAAAGCTGTGTCGTAATCACTGATAATCGCTCTAAAGAACGTACAATTTTCTGACTCAGAAAACGTGAAAGTAGAATTGTGGCCAATAAGATGGCAAGCATAATGGCAAGGTTTTGCCCATAAAGTTTATATAAATTGGCATTATATGGTGCAAGTGGCAATTCGACAATTAATTCCCAACCCAGTGTATTATTCAAATTAATTCTATAAATATAAATACCATGCTTCCATTTAGTTAGCGGTGTTTTATCTTCAGTCTCAGGCATCCAAAACGTTGTTTTATTATCGATCAATTGCTGTACGCCCGTTTGATGACGGGTAAAAGTATGAGATGGTTTTTGAGTAATATCAGAACTCGCAATGACCTTGCCTTTTCGATCCAATAAAGTTAAAACTAAATCGGTATCTTGTGATTTGCTGAGTAAATGTTGTTCTAAACGCTCTAAATTTAACTCACCTTGCACATAACCATATAGTGCATGTTGCTTGATAATGGGAACACTAATTGTTAAAACAGGCTTTGGTGTGCCAATTCGTCCCATAAATACATCTGATATAACAGGCTGCATATTGCTGAGTAATTGGGCAAAATAAGGCTGTTCATAAAAATTCATGCCACGCCAAGAATGGCCTTTATCATTTAAAAACGGTGCGGTATTTACAACAGTTGCGGTGTCATCCGCTACGTAGACATGCAACAAATTAGGGCTGCCTTGATAAGTCATTTTGGTCATGGTCTGTAAAGTATCGTAACGCCCAAATCCTAAATTATTTACTTGATCGGCTAATGCTTGTAGCCTATACATTTCGTTATCAAACCATTGATTAACCATGGAAACAACATTACGATTCGCGGTATTTTGCAAACGGGTCAAAACTTGATCTTTTAAATCATAAGTACTGTAAAGGGTTTGAAAGGTAATTAATCCGATAGAAACAGTTAATACTAAACCCGCAAGTGCATGATATAAGGCTTGTTGGAATAAAATAGTATC
>JADGDW010000184.1 GCA_016744725.1 Candidatus Albibeggiatoa sp. nov. BB20
CGATTACGCAATTTATTATTGAAGAACAACGCCATATTCAGGGAGCTACGGGCGAATTTACTTCATTATTGAATGACATTGTTACGGCCTGTAAAGTGATTTCCAACTTGGTCAATCATGGTGAATTGGTCGGTGTATTAGGTAGCGCTGAGTCTGAAAATGTGCAAGGCGAGACCCAGAAAAAATTAGACATCATTTCAAACGACGTATTCATCAAATCCAATGAATGGTCTGGCCACGTTGCAGCAATGGCTTCGGAAGAAATGGATGATATTTATCCTATTCCAGAAAGATATCCTCGCGGTAAATACTTACTCACTTTTGATCCTTTGGATGGTTCTTCTAATATTGATGTTAATGTTTCTGTTGGTACGATTTTCTCTATTTTGCGCTGCCCTGATGGTATTGAAAATCCTACCAAAGAAGATTTTTTACAACCCGGTACTAAACAAATTTGTGCAGGTTATGCCTTATATGGGCCATCTTCAATTATGGTGTTGACGACAGGCAATGGCGTAAATGGGTTTACATTAGATCAAAATATCGGTGAATTTGTTTTAACTCATCCTAAAATGAATATTCCAGAAGATACCGTCGAATTTGCAATTAATGCGTCAAATATGCGTTTCTGGGACGCGCCGATTAAACGTTATGTTGATGAGTGTTTAGCGGGTAAAACAGGGGTGCGTGGACAAGATTTCAATATGCGTTGGATTGCATCCATGGTAGCAGAAGTTCATCGTATTTTGACTCGTGGCGGTGTGTTCATGTATCCCTTGGATGAGAAAAACCGTGAACAAGGCGGGCGTTTACGTTTAATGTATGAAGCAAACCCAATGTCTATGATTATCGAACAAGCTGGCGGCGTAAGTAGTACGGGCTTTGAGCGGATTATGGACGTTGAACCTAATAATTTACATCAACGTATTCCAGTGATTTTAGGTTCTAAAAATGAAGTTGAGCGGATTGTGCAATATCACCAACAAGCTTAGTTTTTAAATTATCTTAAGAACATCAGTCCTGTATATTTATCGCGAGTTTAAACAGGACTGCCAAGCCTTGTTTTTAAATATTCTGTTAATCCTATAATCCCAGTCGATCTGACATTATCGCAAACAGATGAATATATAAGCTATTGAAATATTTTTGATATTACATGAATTATCTGAAATGTCATTCTTAAATTGGGTTCTGTAATCATTCCAATCGTCTCGTTTTAAACTTTATTGATTAGCCAACAAACGGGCCAATAACATATCTTCCACATGATTTAATATTGAGCGAATCGTATCGGGATGTTCTGGATCAATACCACGTCCATTTGTTCTTGCTTCTACAGGCAACGCATTGCGTAAATGACGTAATTCAGAGGATAAAGTATCCACAATATCATTGTCTTGTGGCAGGGTGCGTAAAGTATCTAATAGTTCGCCTAAAGGACTGTCATTTTGTAAACCTATATGATTTGGCGCGGTGGTTTCTAATTTCACTTTTTCCACCCATACATTCCCAAATCCAGTATCGGTTGCCACGGCACGAATTTCATTCATCCAACGTTCAGAATGGTGGTGTAATTCATTATGAATCGGGGTTTGACCTTCGATAATAAAGCGTAAAGCCAAGGTTCTGCCTTCAGCATCTTGTAAAAGTTGGCTAACAGACTCACGTACTTTATCGATAATATCGTCAGAGCGGCTGATCTCACTCACATTAATATGACATTGTTCCCAGCGCAAAACATCTACACTGTGGTGGGCAATCTGGGTTTCACCATTTTCAACACTGACGAGGGTGCATCCTTTCGCCCCTGTTTCACGTACATGACGACCTTGTAAATTACCAGAAAAGACAATATGAGGATGGGTGTGTAGTACTTCTCGATGATGGACATGACCCAAAGCCCAATAATCATAGCCTTTGGCAATCAAATCATCTAAATGGCAGGGCGCATAATTAGCATGGCCTTCACGACCATTTAAAGCAGTATGTAATAAACCGATATTGTAAAAACCATCAATTGCATTGGGATAAGCTGCACTTAAATCTTCTGTCACCGATTTTTTCGCGAAACTTTGACCGTGAATCGCCACGCCAGAATGTTCTAATATTCGAGTTTCAGGCTTACGAGAACCAAACTCCATCACATTATCAGGTAAGGTAAGCTGTTTGGTAATCACATTGCCCGCATCGTGGTTGCCATAAACAATAAAAGCATCAATCCCACAATCACGTAAACGGCTCATCTGTTGGTTGAAGAACAAACCTGTATTATAGTCTTTCCAATCACCATCATATAAATCGCCTGCTAATAATACAAAATCAACCTGTTCTTGGCAGGCTAAATCCACTAAATTAGTGAATGCACGGCGGGTTGCAGATTGCATTTGTTCAACTGGCGCACCTTCATAACGCGCTAATCCACATAGAGGACTGTCTAAGTGAATATCCGCAGCGTGGATGAATTTCATTGACTTATCCCTTATCAAAGGTCTTTATAGTTTAAAAATATACTAAAAATACTTTTTTTGCAATAAGTAATTGTTACTATTTTGGTATTTTTTTGTCAAGTGGATTTTAAGCCCCCCAATAAGCAAGCAGATACAACGCTTTTAGCCTTTCAGAGATTATGAAAACAGCGGTTTCAAACTTGAATTGATTTGGAATAGAAATTACTAGCAACTGGATTGATTACTTGCCTGTTATCACTGAAGATTAGTATTTATATCTGTAAATTCCCTCCAAAATAAATTGTAAGCCATTGTATTCAGGAATTATTATGATAATAGCAAGCAATAAGAAGTCTGAGCTTAAACTGTCATATTTTAGTATTAATTTCACTAATTACTATGAGTTATAAGGAATTTACCAAAGTTAATACTGGTATTTTAGGCGGAAGAATGGGCTTCGGATGAGATAAATTTATATTCATTATCCACTTTATCAAAAATGAGATAGACAGGTTAAATGTTAAAAATGATTATGGGATGAATTTTTTGCAAGTTCAACATTTAAGAATAATGGACTTCATTGAAATTTCATTTTTGAATATTATACTGGGTAGTTACCTGAGAGATTTACTTTATGCGCTGCAGAAAAAAATTGTGGATTGTAAATACTAATTGCTTTATATATTTTTTATATATTGGCAGGTTAAAGATGCTAAATGATTAATACAAATACTTTTTATTGGAATTGAGCTTAAATAGTGTTTTATAAAATTGAGCTTAAATTTAAAACGCTATTTTTTCAATTAATTATGAAGTGTGGCGTATTTAATTAACTTTGTATTACAGTATTATACGGACTTTTTTGACTAAAAAATATCGGCCTTAAAATATTGTAAAAACACTGATTTCACCTCATTAACTGATTTGTATTGCACTGACCAAATGCGGTATTATGAATTAACATAGAAACCTATCACTTAGGTAACTAAACAACTTAACCAAACAAACTTAATTTTAAAAAATACCAAAAGGGAAATTATGGCTGATACTGCACTTTTTACTTCTGAATCTGTATCTGAAGGTCATCCAGATAAAGTTGCTGACCAAGTTTCTGACGCGATTTTAGACGCATTATTAGAACAAGACCCAAAATCACGGGTGGCATGTGAAACTTTAGTTAAAACAGGCATGGTGATTGTTGCAGGTGAAATCACTACCAATGCAACGATTGATTATGAATCTGTGGTGAGAGACACAGTTAAGAAAATTGGTTACACCAGCTCTGAAATGGGTTTTGATGCGGACTCTTGTGCGGTGTTATCTGCAATTGGTAAACAATCTGTTGATATTGCAATGGGTGTTGATGAAAGTGAAGATCATGAGCAGGGTGCAGGCGACCAAGGCTTAATGTTTGGTTACGCAACCAATGAAACTGACGTGTTAATGCCAGCACCGATTACTTACTCGCATCTTTTAGTTAAAAGACAAGCCAAATTACGTCAAAATGGGACTTTACCTTGGTTACGTCCAGATGCAAAAAGTCAAGTGACAATTCGTTATGAAGATAATAAACCGGTTGCAATCGATGCGGTGGTTTTGTCTACCCAACATAACCCAGAAATCAGCTTAAAAGCATTGCAAGAAGCGATTATGGACGAAGTCGTTCAGAAAGTATTACCAGCAGAATGGTTGCACAAAGACACTATCTATCACATCAATCCAACAGGTCGTTTTGTGATTGGTGGCCCAGTGGGCGATTGTGGTTTAACGGGTCGTAAAATTATTGTTGACACTTATGGCGGCATGGCACGTCATGGTGGTGGTGCATTCTCTGGTAAAGACCCATCAAAAGTAGATCGTTCTGCTGCGTATGCTGCGCGTTATGTTGCGAAAAATATTGTTGCAGCAGGTCTTGCTGACCGTTGTGAAATCCAAGTGTCTTATGCCATTGGTGTCGCTGAGCCAACTTCAATTCGTGTAGAAACATTTGGCACGGGCAAAATTGATGATGCGAAGCTTGATGCCTTAGTACGCGAACATTTCGACTTACGTCCTCGTGGCTTAATCAAAATGCTTGATTTGTTACACCCAATTTATAAAGACACTGCGGCTTATGGACACTTTGGTCGTGATGATTTAGATGTTTCTTGGGAAAAAACCGACAAAGCAGAAGATTTGAAAGCAGCAGCGGGTCTATAGCCATAGTGCTTAGATTAGGCTGAATCCTAGTTGACAAGACATCTGATTTATTTTTTATTGATTAGTAATCATTAATTGATAAATATTTTGACACATCAACTTTAAGGCCTGAATTTAAGCGTAAAATGCTAGGCTTAATTGAGTCAAGTGGTTATGTGTTATCGCTTGGCTCATTCATTGATTAAATAATCAGCTAATTAAATTTAACTTAAGTAATCATGGTACTGCTAATCAGTTTGTTATATTCTATTTCATTGTTATTTAAAGTAATAAATACAGAGATTAGGAATTAAAATCATGACTGACAAGAAAATCCTTCCATTATTTTTATTATGTTTTTTACTTGGTATCTTCGGTGTACATCGATTTTATGTGGGTAAAATTGGAACGGGTATACTGCATTTAGTGACACTTGGTATGTTTGGAATTTGGACATTAGTTGATTTAGTTTTTATTATTTTTGGTGCATTTACTGATAGCGAAGGTAACAAAATTACCGAATGGACATAAGAGCCCGTTATTAGTTGCTGCACCGCATTAGATAGATTTTTCGGAGAATTTTATGAGTGCACAACCTGTTGTGAATTTAGACCCAGATTATAAAGTAGCAGACATGAGCTTAGCAGCTTGGGGACGTAAAGAAATTACAATTGCAGAAACTGAGATGCCTGGTTTAATGCAATTGCGTGAAGAGTATAAAGGTAAGTCTCCTTTAAAAGGCGCACGTATCGCAGGTTGTTTACACATGACAATCCAAACTGCAGTATTGATGGAAACATTGATTGACTTAGGTGCAGAAATCCGTTGGTCATCTTGCAATATTTTCTCAACTCAAGACCAAGCTGCAGCGGCAATGGCTGATGCAGGTATACCTGTATTTGCGTGGAAAGGTGAGACTGACGAAGAATTCTGGTGGTGCATCGAACAAACTGTTTTCGGTCCTAATAGCTGGACACCTAACATGATTTTAGATGACGGTGGTGATTTAACCGTGTTAATGCATGACAAATATCCTGAGATGTTGAAAGACGTTCGTGGTATTTCTGAAGAAACAACGACAGGTGTACACCGTTTATACGAAATGGTGGAAAAAGGCACATTGTTAGCACCTGCAATTAACGTGAATGATTCTGTGACTAAATCAAAATTCGATAACTTATATGGTTGTCGTGAATCTTTACTTGATGGTATCAAACGCGCAACTGACGTGATGATCGCAGGTAAAGTATGTGTTGTTTTAGGTTATGGTGATGTTGGTAAAGGTTGTGCACAAGCATTCCGTGGAATGGGTGCAACTGTACTCGTAACTGAAATCGATCCAATTTGTGCGTTACAAGCGTCAATGGAAGGCTACCGCGTTGTGACTATGGATGACGCATGTAGTCAAGGCGATATTTTCGTTACAACAACGGGTAACGTCGGTGTTATCACACACGATCACATGTTAAACATGCGTGACCAAGCGATTGTATGTAACATCGGTCACTTTGATTCTGAAATTGAAGTTGCAAGCTTAAAGCAATATGAATGGGATAATATTAAACCTCAGGTAGATCACATCATTTTCCCTGATGGCAAACGTATCATCTTATTAGCAGAAGGTCGTTTAGTGAACTTGGGTTGTGCAACAGGTCATCCAAGTTTTGTAATGTCTAACTCTTTTGCTAACCAAACTTTGGCACAAATTGAGTTATGGCACAATGCAGAAAAATACGAAAATAAAGTCTATATGTTACCTAAACATTTAGATGAAAAAGTCGCGCGTATGCACTTAACACGAATTGGTGTTGACTTGACTGAATTATCTCAAGAACAATCTGATTATCTTGGCATTCCTGTTAAAGGCCCTTATAAACCTAATCATTACCGTTATTAATCATCAGTGATTTTTAGTTAAATCTTGTTCCTACGCATTGCGTCATAGCAGTTAAGTTAAGAAAAAATCTTTGCACGTTGAATTTTGTACGAGCAAGATAAATTTCGCACTCCTGTGAGCTTAACTTAATGGCAGTGATGCGCCGCGTAGGTATGAGTAATTTTAACCTTTCGATTCCAATCAATTTCTCCTCGTAATTATAAACAATCAATCTCATCTGCGTAACTTGGCGTACTTTCTAATTCTTAAGTATATAGATAAGCAATATATTGAATTAATAGATTTTCAGATGAAGTTAAAATTTGACAACCCTCTTATTTTTTACAAACAATACCTCGTTATAAAGGCTATTTAATTCCAATTTTTAGATGACTAATGTATAGATAAAATTGCTCAATAAGGATAGAATGCTTTTGCTGAGTTGTCAGACTCAAAACCAAACTTCAAAGGAGAAATTGAAGATGCAATTAAAAACTGTATTAACAAGTTTAGCTATCGCTGGTGCATTATCAACTCAAGTTGCTGTTGCTGATCTAGCTTCAACTATTTCTGGTGCAGTAGATACTGCCAAAGATGCAGCTACAAAAACCGTAACAAGCACTGTGTCAGACACAGTTGCAGATACTGTTGCTTCTGTTACAGGTACAGCACCCGCTATTAAAGCAGGTGACTATGATGATTTTAATAGCTTCGTCACAAAAGCAGGCATTATGCCTCCTTGCACAACCTGTCATAAATTAGGTAACAAATTGGTAGGTCCTTCTTACAATGCAGTTGCTTTATACTACGCTGACAAGAAAGATGATGCTGAAGCAATCACAGCATTAAAAGAAAAAGTGGCAGCGGGTGGTTCTGGTACTTGGGGCGCAATCCCTATGCCTGCAAACGGCACTGCGAAAGCGGAAGACATTGAAAGTATCTTGAACTGGATTTTAGCTTTAGAATTGAGTGATGATGCTAAAGCAACAGCTCAAGCTGAAATAGATGCAATGCCTACTAAATAAGTATTAGGTTGAATAGGAAGTCGTGATAAACATGACTTCCGCCTATAAAATCAAGTCATTGCAATAAAATCACGTAAATACTTCACTTCTACCGCAGTCTCACGCAAACGCGCTTTCACCAAATCCCCAATCGAAACAAGACCCACAATTTTTCCTTCATCAACAACAGGTAAATGACGAAATTTATGTTGTGTCATCAATACTTGTGCCTCGTCAATGCTGGTATCCAATGTCCCAACAACAAGTTCTTTAGTCATCACATCAACAACAGGAGTAGAAGCAAGCTTATCCGCCTGTGAACCACAGAAACGTAATACATCACGTTCAGTCAAAATACCCATCGGAGAATCAGTTTCACCCGTAACCAATAATGCCCCTACTTTTGCATCTACCATTCTTTGTACTGCGATCAACATGGTTTCTGTTTTTGCCACAGTTAAGGTTTTTTTAGGTTTTCCTTCTAACAAAGTACGCATTGTCATAAAATATTTCCTTATAAGTTGTCCGATAAATTTGCTTTAGCTAAAAAGACACTAAATGATTAATTACATATAAGTTCCTACCATTGCAATTGCAACGGTAATCG
>JADGDW010000185.1 GCA_016744725.1 Candidatus Albibeggiatoa sp. nov. BB20
AGTGGCAACACAGAATTACACAGCAGCTACTAGATATTACTAGTAATTTAAATAATGTCACTTTTCAAAAATATAAAAAAGAGGAAACTGAAATACAAAAAATTCTATTGTTAGAGTTGCTTTTTTACATGGCAAATAGTGACTATTACTCTCGAGTATTAATTAGAAGTATGAAAGGTTGGTTATTAAGTTTAAAACTTTCTGAAAAATTACCTAAGAAAAATGTGAATAAAATTGTAGAAAAAATCCCTGATGCAAAAAGACTATTACAGAAATTATCCTTATGTATAGCAAAAAACTCTAAGGATGTAGAAGCTATTGGCACATTTGTCAGTGCATGGGAATTTTTAAAATATAAGCAAAGCTTTGACGAAATTATTGTCACTCCAACAGATAGACCCAATAGAGTTGAAGGTATCAATATTGTTTGCGACAAGAAAAAAAATAGCGAAAAAGAATTGGTTTTCACTAATATTCACTCTCGTTATGGACATAGTAAACTTTCTGCATTTAGTACAGCAGCAAGTAATAGGGGAATTAGAAATCTTTACCAAGGAGATGACAATTGGCAGAAACAAATAGGAAAAAGCAGTATTAATATACGCCAACTGATTCCTATTGATAGTGAAAATGTTATTGTTTTAGCTGATAGCTGCGTTGGTATAGCAAATAAATACCTGAAAGCTATAGACTGGCAAATCGATATAAAAGATATAACTTTGTGGTCTATGACTTATTATCCTGATTACAATCAAGACCAAGATGGCTTATTAGCCATAGGCGGAGAATGGCATAAAAATTTAGATGCTATTTTCACATATCGGTTTGATAATAAAAACCATGCTCATAAAAAGTTTCACCGTGTTAATAATAAATTATACTTGCCATCTAATTGGAGTAGTCGTACCCGCTTTAGTCAACTGCAATGGGATGAAAAAGGTAACTTATGGGCTGTTACAGGCGACAGAGGCGAATTATTTTGTTGGGAAAATGCGCTTGCACATATACAAGATATTAACTCTGGTTCTATTACAGCAAAACACTTGGCCTCTTGTGGACATACTCAACACGCGCTTGTAGTGACAGAAAACCATGTGTTAACTGGCGGTGATACAGGCGTATTGCGGGCATTTAACCATAGTGGTCAATTATTGTGGGCAAATGTTTATGAAAGCTCTATTCGAGCGATTACAAGTACTTTATTAAATTCCGAGTCAGACCAGAAACTTTGTGCTGCTTTTGCAACTGTAACGGAAAATGGGCAATTAATTTTATGTAATGAAAATGGCATTCAACAGGGCTATTTCCGGACTTCTGGACATCACCATGTGAATAATATGGTGAGCAAAATTGTGGGAGCAAGTAAGACCCAACATCATCTAATTGGTATGTACTCAGGAGAAACCCGACTGGTTGAAGAAGTACCTCAAAATTGGCATCCGAGAGATTACCTAAATGTTGAACTGTACAAACCATGGGAAGATATTACATCTTCGATTCAAAAAGTAGCAGAAAATAAAAAGCTATGCCAGCAATGGTGTGGTCTTGATGATATTGAAATAGCAATTAAAGAACCTTATCGCGCAATATGGGCTGCACGGCAGCTAATAGAAAAATATCGAGATTATACCAATGTTATTAAACTGCTGAAGAATGAAAGGATAAAACAACGCTTTGACCCTGTTGTTAAAGAATTACAAATAGGTTTGCTAGGTTTATTGGGAGAGTCGCTAAAAGAATTACCAGATGAATTTCATAAGGATATAATTGAATTATGTCGTGCTTCTCGATACTATGGTTTTACAAAATTTATTTTAAGAGTTCCAAAATTAGATAGCAATAATAATAAACAAATGGAATTATTGGGAACATTATCCAATATTGCTCATAAAAAAATATTAACTGGTGATGTCAGTGTTACTGCTGCCATATTACAACGTTTACGACTACAAGAAAAGTCAGGTAAGCCTGAGGACGATTTACAATATTTATTGTATAGAGCTATTCGAGAAATTAAAGTTTTTGAGCGTCAAGTACATATTGGTTATATAGAAAGCCTTTTTGCATTATTATTTAAACAAGCAGATTTAGATAAAAAAGGTATTTTAGGTGTATTTTTTCAAATAGAACACAAATACCCTAGATTAATTAAACTATTTAAAAAACGCAAAGAAACGGTTAATAAATTTGTTACTTGGTTAAATCTCTATAGCCAAACTTTATTTAATGAGCCTGATTTTCTATTATGGGTAAACTTAGCTCCTGAACTACTAAAACATCAGGTAAACAAACAAGTCATAAAAAATATATTAAAAGACCCGAAAATTGGCAGAGAAGCGGATAGAAAGCTATTACAATCCTACCTCAATTTATTTCCTAATAGTAATATCTGTGGTACACATTTAGATAAAGATTGGTCTCAGTACTTAGAGTTAGTTAAAGCTCTCCGTACAGGCTCTAGTCAAATAAATAATCATACTATATCTAGTGAAGATGCTGCTCAATGGTTCGAAACACATGAAAATTTATTGAACAAAGATAAAATTCAGCCTCTTTTAAGAAGTTTTGAAAAGTTATTATTTAATGAATGGTTATCTGAATTAACACAGCTTCGACATGTACTTGTATTGCCAAAGCCATATTCTCTTATACATGAGCAAAGTACTATATCCCTGTCCAATGAATTCAAAGAGGTTTTTCAACGTTTTTTCCAAGTTATGTATGAAATAGGTTATGAGCAAGACGGTATCTTTTGTCAAGCACATCATGTCTTAGGATGTAGTGGTTATTTAGAACCCGTTGTTTCATTGCGTGGACACCAACATTCAAAGCAAGTGAAAACGCATCAAGAAAGCTTATTAGCTGAACTCAAGATATTTGCAACAGATGAGAAATTACCAAATGATGCCGACCTTGTATACAAACAATGTGAGAAAAAACCTTTCTTAATTATACCCTTGCTTGGTATCAATCCTTTATGGAATGAATCAAATAATTATCTATTTAATCAAGCTGATATACCACGAGATAAATATCTTGCCACATTTGTGTTTATTTTTTCTAGCACTAAAGATATTTTAGAAGAACAGCCCGATAGTCGGAAGACATTACTCACGATTTTACGTCAAATCAATCAATATATAACAATTGAACGTACTAAAAATCAAAACAAACAATATGAGATTTTAAGCCGATTAGAACATCATTACTTTCATAATAATCATTATGATGAGCAGGGCTTATTTTTGGCAGCTAAGGACTTAACGAGTGCTTCAGGTGGTTTGTTAGCAATGGAAAATACTGCAACAAATTGGCTAGATGTCCGCATTAGTAGAGGAACTGAAAATACATATTTGACCCATACTCAATTTGATACAAGAGATAACCAAAACCCAGTTACTCGTTGTTGGTCAGATTCTAAATTATTGTCTATCCCAAAACTGGCTCAGAACAATTTATATAAAAAATTCTATCAACTTATAGATATAGATGAAGATAATCTAGAGCCTAATACCACTAACATAAAAAAATGGTTAGACAAAAGTGTAGATGGCTCTATGTTGATAGCACCTATATTTAAGGGTTCAACCAATAATAAACTAGTAAAAGTTGGGATTTTATTGTTAAGCAGCCATAAACCCAAGTTTTTTACTACAGAAAAAGTAGCAATTGTAGAACAGTTACTACAAAAAATTCACTGGGTATTAGAAACAATTAAGCTAAGAGAGCAACAAGAATATATGCAAGGTTTATTTTTGCACGAAATTCGCTCTGTAGTTATACCCATAGCCCAAAATGTAGATTTCATGTCAAAATCACCTCAAGATAAAATGCCTGAACAACTAATGAATGTAAAACGTTATGCAGATAAAGCCAAAGATTTAGTAGAGAATTATTTAAGTATTACAGGCTCTTTTGTTGATAAAAACAGTACATTTAAAGATACCTATCGAACCATTAGCCGTTTTTTAGATTTAAATAAAACCAGAATAGAGTTGAGTCAGCAAAAGGTCACGATTAAAACACCAAATCATAAATTATGGCATGATGCTCACTTAGTGGGCATAAAATCAGTTTATGAACGAGTCGTTAGAGTATTGTTAGATAATGCTTTAAAATATGGTGGCAACCATGCTGATATTAATATTACTGTCAATAAAGTAGGCAAAATGTGGCAACTCACTATTACCAATCCGGGGTATATGACCAAAGAAGAAAATCAGCTCAAATTTGAGGCATTTAAATTTTCATTGGATAGGGAGCCAAATAAAGCTCCAACAGGTACACATCTGGGGTTAGCCGCAAGTAAAAGAGTAGTAGAAGCTTATGACGGTCAACTTTTAGTTGAGAATTATAGTGAATATGGTGAAAAGCGAGTAATAGCGACGTTGCTTTGGCCGCTTGCGCTAGAATCAGAACAAGGAGAACATCATGAGTGATATTAGGGGTAAAAAAATCTTAATTGCCGAAGATCGAATAGAAACAGTTCAATATTTAATAGATGCTCTAAAAGCTGAAGATGCTGTAGTAAAATATGTTCAGAATTTAACAGATGCTTATACTCACCTCAATAAAAATCAGGTGGATTTAGCTTTAATAGATTTAAATATTCCACCAATTCCAGATGAACTGAAGGAATATGTACAAAAACTTAAAATCAGAGGCAATACGCTCAACCAAGGGCAAACACTAGGTGTATGGTTAGATGAAAAAAAGCCAAATATTAAGTACGCTTACCTAACAGCTTTTCCGATTGCACTTGATACAAGAACGGTCAAGTCTCAAAAAAATATTACAATATTAGACAAGTTTAGTGATGACCTAGCTTATGATATTAAAGGATTATTATCTTCCAAATAACCAAACACAAAAAAACCCCAACGCGATAAAGCCATCGGGGTTTTAGAACTTCTTAAGAAATAACTAATAAATCAAATCTTAGAATTGTTCTTCTTCAGTAGAACCTGTTAATGCAGTAACAGAAGACGCGCCACCTTGAATAACAGTTGTTACGTCATCAAAATAACCTGCGCCAACTTCTTGTTGGTGAGATACGAAAGTGTAACCTTTATCACGTGCAGCAAATTCTGGTTCTTGAACCATTTCTGTGTAGTGTTTCATGCCTTCGCCACGCGCATAGTTATATGCAAAATCAAACGTGTTGTACCACATTGAGTGGATACCCGCCAAAGTGATGAACTGGTATTTATAACCTAATGCTGACAAATCTTCTTGGAAAGATGCGATTTGGCTGTCAGATAAGTTTTTCTTCCAGTTGAAAGAAGGTGAGCAGTTATAAGACAATAATTGCCCAGGACATGCTGCATGTACCGCTTGTGCGAATTCGCGTGCGAAACCAATATCAGGCGTACCTGTTTCACACCAAACTAAATCAGCGTAAGGCGCGTAAGCCACACCACGACTGATCGCTTGCTCTAAACCATTTTTAACATTGTAGAAACCTTCAGCAGTACGTTCACCTGTGCAGAATGGTTTGTCGTTAGGATCAAAATCAGAAGTCAATAAGTTAGCTGCTTCTGCATCAGTACGCGCTAAAATGAGAGTAGGCACGCCCATTACGTCAGACGCTAAACGTGCAGCGATTAATTTTTGAATTGCTTCTTGAGTAGGAACTAATACTTTACCACCCATGTGACCACATTTTTTCACAGCCGCTAATTGATCTTCAAAGTGAACGCCAGCAGCACCCGCAGTAATCATGTTTTTCATCAATTCATAAGCGTTTAAAACACCGCCGAAACCAGCTTCTGCGTCAGCAACGATAGGTAAGAAATAATCAATAAATTCTTTGTCATCAGGGTTAACGCCTTTACCCCATTGGATTTCGTCAGCACGTTTGAACGTGTTATTGATACGACGTACCATAGTAGGTACAGAATCGTAAGCATATAAAGATTGGTCAGGATACATTGTTTCTGAAGTGTTACCATCAGCCGCAACTTGCCAACCTGATAAGTAAACTGCTTCTAAACCCGCTTTAGCTTGTTGCATCGCTTGACCAGCAGTGATTGCACCGAAAGCATTCACATAGCCTTTTTTAGCTGTGCCGTTGACTTTTCCCCAAAGTTTGTCCGCACCATTTTTCGCGTACGTATATTCAGGTTGTACAGAACCGCGTAAACGCACCACATCTTCAGCAGTGTAACCACGTTTTACATTTGCCCAACGAGGATTTTCTGCCCATTCTTTTTCTAATGCTGCGATTGCTTCTTGTCTGCTGCTCATCGGCGTATCTTCCTGTCTCTCGGTTAAAAGTTAAAGTTAAGATTGTTATTTAAAGTTTATAAAAATCGACTACTCGCCACTAATTAAAAGGAGCACAGCCCTTGGTTGAAAAAGTTTACACTCTCTCTAAGGGTTGTGGACTGTACATCCTTGAAATGAGGAAATCAAAATCTAAGCAATGTGCTCGTAAGCCACTGAAGTTAAGAATTCAGCAAACTCATCTTGCGTACTGATTTGTTCCATTAACTTAGCCGCTAAGCCATACTGACTACCTGCATAAGCTTCGTCACCCATACCAGCGCGAATCTTATCTAATTCTTCACCAATCACTTGTTGAACTAATTCTACAGTCACGTTACGACCATCGTTCAACACACCTGCGGGATAATGCACCCACTGCCACAATTGTGCACGGGCAATTTCTGCTGTCGCTGCATCTTCCATCAAATTATTGATAGGCACACAACCATTACCGCTTAACCATGACGCCATATAATGCAATGCAGCACTGACGTTATTACGTAAACCACCTTCAGTGATTTCGCCATCAGTCGGCATATCAGGGGCTTCCACCAAATCAGCCGCGGTGATATTCACATCTTCACGCAACTTATCTTTTTGGTTTGGCTGAGGCATATGCTTGTCAAAGATTTCCATCGCAACAGGCACTAAACCCGGATGCGCAACCCAAGTACCATCATGACCATTCATCGCTTCGCGTTCTTTATCGGCACGCACTTTAGTCAATGCGGCTTCATTCGCTACTGGGTCAGATTTAATCGGGATTTGTGCAGCCATACCACCCATTGCATGAGCACCACGACGGTGACAAGTCTTAATCACTAACAATGAATACGCATTTAAGAAGCCTTTATCCATTGTGACTTGACTACGGTCAGGTAATACATAAGCAGGATTTTTATGGAAACGCTTGATATAACTGAAAATATAATCCCAACGTCCGCAGTTTAAGCCAACGCAGTGATCTTTCAATTCGTACAAGAATTCATCAATTTCGAATGATGCCAAAATGGTTTCAATCAAAATAGTGGCTTTAATCGTACCGCGTTTTAAACCTAATTCGTCTTGTGCGAAATTAAAAATGTCGTTCCATAAACGCACTTCTAAATGGCTTTCCATTTTTGGTAAATAGAAATAAGGGCCAGAACCTTTCGCAAGCAAGTTTTTCGCATTATGGAATAAGTACAAGCCGAAATCTAAGAATGCACCTGGAATCGGTTGACCGTCTAATAACACATGTTTTTCAGGTAAATGCCAACCACGAGGACGGACTAATAATGTCGCGATTTGCTCATTTAACTTGTATTGTTTGCCTTCTGGGCTGGTGTAGTCAATCGTGCGGTTAATCGCATCACGCAAGTTGATTTGACCTTCAATCATCAATTCCCACGTGGGGCTACTTGCATCTTCAAAGTCAGCCATGAATACTTTCGCGCCTGAGTTCAACGCATTGATAATCATCTTACGCTCAACAGGGCCTGTGATTTCAACACGACGATTTTGTAAGTCTGCTGGTGTTTCTGCGACCTTCCAATCACTTTCACGCACGGATTTAGTTTCAGGCAAGAAGTCAGGCATAACACCTGCGTCAAGCTGCTTTTGGCGTTCCACTCGACGTGCTAATAATTCATCGCGACGTGCGGTAAATTTGCGGGCAATTGCTTCCACAAAACTTAACGCTTCATCGGTCAAAATCTCTTTGTATTCAGGTTTCAACTCAGCACGTATGTCCAGAGATATTGCCATGCTCGCTCCCTCAAGTTCTGCTATTAGTTATGATAATAATATTTATAAGTTCTGTTTACGTTGCGGTGCAGCAAATATA
>JADGDW010000186.1 GCA_016744725.1 Candidatus Albibeggiatoa sp. nov. BB20
ATCTAATAGCATTCGATTTCGATTAATCCAACCTTTTTTAATATAATTCACATCGTCTAAAATAATAAATTTATCAACAGCATAAATAAGCTGAAAATAACCAATATACGGCAGAAAATAAGGTTGCATAACCGCCAGTTTCATTTGAAATAAGCCTGTAAACTTTTGCACACAGACTCAATATCTTCTTCAGTTAAAAAATGATGAAAAGGCAAACCTAATAACTGTGGAGAAATTTTGCGAGTCGTCAATAATTCACCTGCATGTGCTATGTTTTGAAATGCAACATGTTCAAACAATGGAGGATAATACCAACGTCGTGTGGTTATATTTCGCTGCTGTAGAAATTGGCCCAGTTCTATGACATCTTCCGAAGTTGGAAAGCGTAAAACAAAGGCTGACCAAATGATTTTGTTGAGATTCTGAGTTTGATAAACAATAGGTAAATCTAAACGATCTAAATGATATTGATAAGTTTGAACCAATCGTTGCCGATGTTGCTGAGTATGCGACCAACGCTCTAAAGCCGCTAAACCTACCGCAGCATGATATTCACTCAACTTGGCATTTGTACCAATAAATTCAGATTTACAGTCATTTATCCCAAAATTTGTCAGTTGACGTATTTTTTGAATTAATGCAGTATCATTACTCACAACTAAACCACCTTCACCAATTCCCAAAGTTTTTGTTGCATGAAGGCTAAATACAATCGATGTTGTTTTGCCAATGGCTTGATTTCCATACGCTCCTGCCGCATCAATGAGGACTGGAATTCCTGTTTTTTGTGTAAAAATATCCCATTGATCAACAGCTTGTGGATAGCCAAAAGCAGACACAGGTAAAATTGCCGCAACATTATTTTTTTGTATTGCATCGTAAGTTAATGCAGGTGTGAGTGACCACGTATTAACATTTATATCAGCAAAAAGCGGACGTAATCCCGCCCGTAAAACAGCGGTTGCAGTAGCAACAAATGTAAAACTTGGAATCAAAATCTGTGCATTTTTTGGTAAATTCAAAGCTATTAAAGCCAACTCTAAACCCAAAGTCGCATTTGCAGTTGTGACAACATGAGAGTGTTTATCAAATTGCTGATTTAACTTTGATTCAAACGCATGGTTAAGCTTGCCAAAATTGGCATACCAGCGATTCGCCTCGATTTGCTCCAACCACGGAATAAGTTCGCGGGTGGATGGCATATCAGGAATATGTAAATTTATTTTTTGACTAGACAAAGAAGACACTAAGCAATGACTTTGGATTGTCCGTAATTAGTAATTAATTCGGCTGACATCACCCATAGACCTTTATCTGATGACCAATCTAATGTTGATTGTTGATCTATAGCTGCAACACCATGCGGTAAATCATATTTGAAGTAAATCACATTACCTATTTCAAATAATTCATCAACTTCCAATGAGCCAAAAGGGGTATCAAACATCACATGACCTTGATTAAAATCTTGTCCAAAACGAGATAAACTTAAGAAAAAGACTACTTTTTGTGGAATATAAGGATGAGTATGTTTTTGAAAATAACCACCACCGCTACAATGTTTGTAAAATTTAAAACGGCAGTTGGGCATTGATAAATCATATTTGGTATTGGCCAATTGATTTTGTAAGCTTAATAATGGTTGTATAACACTATCAAGTTGTTGCTTTAATTCATTATCTAAACAATCTAAGTCAGCAAAACCATATTGATGCAATAAGCGTTTTATGTATTTAGAATCTGATACACAGTCTTTTCGATGATAATTTAAATCAGGAATGCTGGCACTTTTTGTAATGGGGAATTCGGGTTCGTTATCCGCCCAATCAGACACTGCCTGACGTACAGTTAATAGTTTTTCCTCATCAAATACTTTTTCTAAAACAACAATATGCCCTGCTTCAATGAGTTGAGTCATTTCTGCAATAGAGATTTCAGGTATTAATGATTGATTATTTATGTGGGAATCTAAGATAACAAGGCCATTATCGTATTTTTTCATGGATTTTACTCAAAAATGGGGCTTTTAAAATAGTAAAAATGATAAACAGGATGTTTTTGTGCGTATTTAGGGCGCGTTCTCAATTATTGCCAACAAATAACGAATAAAACCAAATAAAATAATGAGTTGCACAGCATTAATAATGGGACGCAAAGCGTCTATCAGTTTTTGAAATAAATATTCTACAAGTTTATGGTCTTTATGTAGTATCTTATCAAAATCTCTTACATCCTTTCTGTTTTTTTAAGCGGAATAATAACGATAGCCGCATTTTTTGACTCTTATGCTTCTTTTTTGGTGATACTCTATATTTTATTCGATGATTAAGAACTGTCCTTAAAGATGTTGGGCTTTGATAAAAAATTCAGAGCCATTTGAGCAATATGATTATTATTCTTATCTGGGTTTTATGGTTGTAAACCTGATATATAGGAGAAAGGGAATTAGTAGAGAATAGAATGGGGTATTTTTTAACTCGTTTAGAGTGAGCAGTATCCAGCGAATATAGCGGATGTGCCAAAGGCATGGGTTATGTGTCAATCTAAATCAAACAGGTGTTTTCTAAATGGATAGTTTATCAGTAATGGCTTGGAGTGTCCTATTCAATGGAATAGGTATTGGCTATTTTATATATGGAAAAAAGCAAAAAGCGATCGTTCCTTTATGTACTGGCTTAGCACTTTTTGTCTTTCCATATTTTGTATCTAGTGTGGCAATGTTACTTGTCGTTGGTATTGTTTTAGTCAGCATACCGTATTTTATAAAAATATGACTTCCGTATTTTAGCTACTACTTCCAGTCAAAAATGATAAAAACCCAATAGCTTTTTAAAATGCGATTTTATTGTAAGCTACTAGTAATAAAAGCATTTTTATAAAATGGATGTATTTAAATTTCCGCAAACATTTTCCCCTGATTTAAAATCATTTTTGGGTCAAACTGTTGTTTTAAGCGTTTTTGCAATGCCAACAATGCAGGTTCAAGCGGTTGAAATATTTCACTTTGTCGATCACCACCACGGAATAAAATAGCATGACCACCCATTTTTAAGACTTTCATTCTAATCGTTTCTGCATCTAAATCAGAACTTAACCAGCGTAGTGCACCACTCCATTCAAAAAAGCAATCGCCTTCCAATTCCAAATCAGGTGTATTCATAGGTACAGAAATTCGCCATAAAGGCTTATCTTGTTGAAAAAAGCTTAAACGTTGCTCACGTAAATTTTGCCAAAACTGTTCGCCTTGTTCATAAACTTGTGCACTTGTTTGCGCCACGGAATTTTGGATCGCTGTACCTGATAGCCTTAAATACACATTGTCCCCATCAAAACAGCTTGCGGTTAACGGGATCGCTTGATTGTTCCAGTGCAACATGATGTCTAATGCGCTGTTTAAATCGGCTGGAATCATTACAGTGCTGGTTTCTTCAGGAAGCGGTAGCACTTTGCAAGAGACTTCCAGCAAAACCCCTAATGTGCCCAATGCACCCACCATCAATCTTGATACGTCATAACCCGCCACATTTTTCATTACTTGGCCGCCAAAGTTGAGCAATTTCCCTTCGCCATTGATACATTTTACCCCTAATACAAAATCCCTTGCAGCACCAACATATGGTCTTGACGCACCAGAAAAGCCACAGGCGATTGTACCGCCCAGTGTTGCAGTTTCTGAAAATAAAGGCGGCTCAAAAGCCAATTGTTGGCCTTTTTCAGCCAAAGCTTGTTGGATTTCTATAACAGGTGTTCCTGCACGTGCCGTTATCACTAATTCGGTTGGTTCATAAGAAATAATCCCTGTATGTTGGCTGACATCCAGTTTTTGTCCCTCAATTTGTCTTCCGTAAAAGTGTTTGCTATCACTGCCTACAATGTGCAATACAGTTTGTTCATGATAAGCAGTTTCAATTGCGGTTTGGAGCTGTTGGCTAATGTCTGACATAAAACGATCCAATAAATTTAAATATTCTGCGCATTATCTTACTATAACGCCTTTTTGACATTTTTTGTGCATGGTTTTTCATAAATATGGTTGCGCCTTAATTTCTTCAGGGTCTACAATAAATCACTTTATTAGCCAAAATAACAAGAAAGCCTTATGTCAACACAAACAGCAGATAGCCCATTAAAGATTGCCGATAAAATTTATAACTCACGTTTACTCGTCGGCACAGGAAAATACAAAGACTTAGAGGAAACTGGGCAAGCGATTGCAGCCAGTGGTGCAGAAATTGTTACAGTTGCGATTCGTCGCACTAACATTGGTCAAAATCCTGATGAACCCAATTTATTGGATGTGATTTCCCCTGATAAATACACGATTTTACCCAATACCGCAGGTTGTTATAACGTAGAAGATGCCGTGCGCACCTGCCGTTTAGCCCGTGAATTATTGGATGGGCACAAATTAGTAAAATTGGAAGTATTAGGCGATCAAAAAACCTTGTATCCCAACGTGACACAGACTTTAGAAGCGGCTGAAATTTTGGTTAAAGATGGGTTTGATGTGATGGTTTATACTTCTGATGATCCTTTAATTGCCAAACAGTTAGAGGAAATAGGTTGTGTTTCTGTGATGCCATTGGCCGCACCGATTGGTTCAGGCTTGGGGGTGCGTAATCCTTATAATATCATCGAGATTATTGAAAATGCCAACGTGCCGATTTTAGTCGATGCGGGTGTGGGCACTGCTTCAGATGCAGCGATTGCAATGGAATTGGGTTGTGATGGTGTCTTAATGAATACCGCGATTGCCGCAGCAAAAAATCCTATATTAATGGCTTCTGCAATGAGAAAAGCCATTGAAGCAGGTCGAGAAGCGTTTTTAGCAGGTCGGATGCCGCGTAAACGTTACGCCAGTGCTTCATCTCCTATTGACGGTACTTTTTTTAGTTAATCTTAAATTGAGGAGTGAAATATAAGATATTGTAATATTTATCAACTATAATATTTTCATTCCTAAGCTTAACCTCAAGAAATAGTTGAAATTAAAAAAGCGGATTTATTTTAAATAATCACAACAAATCATTCATGATATTTGCTTGAATTTTCAATTAACTTATACCACATCTTAAACTACTGCTATTTATTAGAGGAGGATGTGGTATGCAACCTCTTAATACTCAAGGAGTGAAACAACCTAAGGTGTTGGCAAATATATCAGGAGCAAATCAGCGGTTACAAACCAGCATTCATACCAGCATTCATATTCTTAATGAATTCTGCTCGGATCCGCATAGATTTTCTTATGCAAAGCTCTCACTCCTAAAATTGCCTGCAATGACTTTACACGTCAATATGTTAAAAAAAGAATTGACACTGGTTGTCAGCTCTGATGAGGATTACAGTGTATTGTTGTGGCATTTAACCCACGGAAAGCGGCTACATCAATTAATGAGTATGTTTTTTAAACGCATATTCATTGGATTTGGCGTGCAGGGAGACCCCCTCAATCATTGCATTATTCTTGACCATATTATGTTAGATGGGCTGTTGCAGTCCTCTGACTTGCGTAGTTTAGATTCCTTAGGAGAGAGACTCAGACGTACCATGAATATTGCCCTACAAGGCCATGTTGGCGTGTTGCGTCTACAAGGAAATGAAGACATACGCCATCTAAAACAATTATGGATGCGTGGACGGATTGAAAAATTGCTGGATGCGCACCATATCGTGCCTTTTGATGATGATAGCGGTCGCTTAATTAAACTTTGGAAACCGCATAGCGTGGAGGAAGGCCAAGGCATTGTTATTGTCGTGGATTAAATATGGAAAATTGTTTGAAACAACGTGAAATCCGCAGTTTTGTGCGTCGTAATGGACGTATTACTAGATCACAACAACAGGCTTTGGCCGACTTATCAGATGCCTATGTGCTGACCTGTGAACCAGATACCTTACTTGACTTAGATACTCTTTTTGGGCGAGTGGCTGAAAAACATTTAGAAATTGGCTTTGGTGCAGGCGATGCCTTAGTTTCAATGGCAAAAATGCACCCAGAGCGTGATTATGTTGGTATTGAAGTGTATTTAGCTGGCATTGGTCAAGTCTTATCACAAATTGAACAATATGGTTTGACTAATATCCGTTTATTAAATGCAGATGCAGTACAAGTATTAACCCATCATATTGCACCGAATAGCTTGGATTGTGTTTATATTTTCTTTCCTGATCCTTGGCATAAAAAACGTCATAATAAACGTCGTTTGGTTCAAACTGAATTTTTAGACCTGATTACCCCTAAAATTAAATCTGAAGGCCTGATGCGTTTGGCCACGGATTGGGAAGATTATGCGCAGCAGATGTTAGCCGTTTTAGAGGTTTATCAAGGTTTAGAAAATATAACAGGGTTAGGTGAATTTGCTTCTCGGTTTGAAGAAAGACCATTAACCAAGTTTGAACGACGTGGACAACGTTTAGGGCATGGTGTTTGGGATTTGTTGTACCAAAAAGTGCTTTAATTGATGATAAAATATAGCAATTAGTCGAGTGTAATGATGGTTTATTTTTTACCCACAAGGGTTGAAACAGGCAAGGGCTCTAAGTTATTCTGAAATATAAGTTCTGCCTATCATCAAATACACTTTATGTTAGTGCGTCATTACAAGGAAAAAAAATACGGAATCTAAGTGAATACGGCGACGTTGTTGCATATTAGTACCTTGAAAGTATTTCGGTTTAAGAAAAATGAAAAATTATTACCAGATATTAGGCATTAGCCCCAACACAGACCCATCAGAAATCAAGGCAGCAGCTCAAGCAAAAGCCAATGAAATTAATGAGGCTTTCCGTGTTTTAAACGACCCTGAAAAACGTCAAGCTTATGATCTTAGCTTGTTACCTAAACAACCTGAAGCTGAACCACTCAAACCTGTGCCTAAACCTCAAATCGCGCAATCAACAGCGACTCCGCCCAAATTTAAAGTATCAGGTGAAAGCCGTCGACGCTTTACTGATATGATAGGCTCGTGGAGTGAGTACTTGCGTATTGAAGCACCTACTTCTCTACGAGATGTGGTTATTTTTATGTTGGCAGTGGTTTTTCTCCTGTATATGTTGGGACAGTTTTTGTTTCCGCCACCAATTAATCCACCCTCACAGCCATCATTATCATTAGGCACTTATTCTTCTACGGCGAGCAAAAATTAAAACAATCGCTGATATTGCTTAAATCTAATGTGGACTGAAATGGCATAACACCCAGTAATGGAGCATGAATACGAGACTGTAATGTTTCTAGTGTTGTTGCCACCTCATAATCTGCTGTTAGCGTATTGGCGATCCAGCCTTTTAGCTCACAACCATCTTGTTGAATCACTTCAGCCGTTAACAGAGCATGGTTTATACAACCTAAACGTAATCCCACCACTAAAATGACTTGAGCCTGCAAAGCTTTGACTAAATCCACCAAACTATGCTTATTATCAATCGGTACACGCCAGCCGCCGACCCCTTCCACAATGATAATATCGGCTTGTTTTTGTAATTGTTGATGGATTTGGATGATTTTATCTAGCTTAATTTGAACATTAGCTTGTTTTGCTGCTAAATGGGGTGCAATAGGGGGTTTGAACTGGTAGGGATTAACCCAATTATAAGGCAAATCTAAATCACAAGTTGATTGTAATAATAACGCATCTTCATTACGCAAACCATTTGCTGTGACTTCACATCCCGAGGCAATTGGCTTCATAACCACCACTTTATAATTTTGTTGCTGTAGTGTTGTAATCAACGCGGCACTACACCATGTTTTGCCAATATAGATACAAGTTTAATTCTAATGGTTGCTACTATATGTGCTAGTTATGCATTCATGCTTCCAATTGCGACTCCACCTAATGCGATTCCACCTAAAGCAAGTGCACCAACACTTATACCACCGACACTTATCAATCCTACACTTATTCCACCAATACTTACTAATCCCAAAGCAACATCACCAATTGCGATTACACCTTTAGCAACTCGATTTTGGTATCTTCCTCCAGTATTAATATGAACAAGTGGAACTCCAAATATTTTCGCCTTACTTTTGAATTCATGTATTTTTAAACTATATGAGAACCCAATAGTCACTGGGT
>JADGDW010000187.1 GCA_016744725.1 Candidatus Albibeggiatoa sp. nov. BB20
GGTTGATAGAAACTAAAAATATTTTTATTGTAATAAAACTTTGACAGTAGATATTACAATGTGTTTCATCAACCTATATTGTAGGAGTTATACCATGAGCATTATGCTTGGTTTTGCCATTTACTTTATGTTGTTAATGATTACTATACCTTTATTGCTTTTGCTTCTTAGTACTGGCCGTAATGAGTTAGAAGATGAGCTTTGCTTTTATGAATTTGTACATGATTGTGAAGCAAGAACACAACTCAATACAGCCCATCCTCTCAGTTTGAAAGCATTAGCAGCAGCGGTTAAAGTAAGAGATTATATATCAAAAGTATAATTGGCAAATATTTCAATACTGCACTGTTATAAGTAGTAAGAGCATCCGCTTATTTCTTAAGCAAAAATTGTGTAAGTCGAGCGTTTTCTACGGGTCTTATCGTATTAAACATCAGAACTTGACATGACATAATAATAGATGCTGGAAGTTCTCATGCTCTTTATCTACTGTTTTTTGCTAAAATATTATTTTGTATCAATGACCCTTCCTCATTATTTTTTATCTGCTTTGGTTTTCCCCTTTACTCTACGATCACACAACAGCTTATTTTTCCCTGTATGCTGGTTTTTCATAATCAATAGATATAACACGTCATATTGATATTGTGCATTGCAATGGTTAGTTGTGTTTTGAGTGTAACTTAGTTGCAATATAAGCTTAAGTTAGCCAGTCTTTTTAAAGACTTATGTAAATTAGATTGTAAAAACAAAGCTATATAACAATATTTCCCATAAAAAACACATTTTCAAAAGAATTATAACTAATATTTATAATTGCTTGATTAATATATAAGTAAAAACATATAATCTTTTTTATACAGTAAGTTAGAATGGAATAATCTAACAACTAGAGTGATAATAGGGTTTATATATAGCTATTTTAGCTATATAAAAAATGATATAAATTTTGCTAATCGTTATTATATAAAATGCTGCATGACAACAAAAAACTTGTTATAATCACTGACCTAGTTAGGATTTTTGAGTAATGCATATTTTTGAGCCAAACATTATTGGAACTATAGGCACTTTATTAATTGTTTTAGCTTATTCGCTATTACAATTAGAAAAAATAGAATCTAGTTCTTTAGCCTATTCATTGGTAAATCTAATTGGCTCATTGTTCCTGATTTATTCTCTACTATACAACTGGAACTTCCCTTCGGTTTTAATAGAAATATTTTGGTTACTCATCAGTACGCTTGGCCTAATAAAATGGGCAATACGTCACCGCAATAACAATACTTAAGGAGACTCATCATGCGGGATGATCATAGTGAACGTCACAGCAAATTTGGCTTAGAGAATCACGGACTTCATAACCTCAATGACGTTTATTGGAATTTAACGACTCCGCAGCTTTATGAGCAAGCGATTAAAAATAATGAAGGTCACTTAGCACCTTCAGGTCCTTTAGTGGTGCGGACAGGGCATCACACAGGACGCTCAGCAAATGATAAATTTGTTGTGGAAGAAGAAACAACTAAAGATGATATTTGGTGGGGCAAGGTAAACTGCCCTTATCCAGAAGATAAGTTTGACGCATTGCACAAAAAAATGATGACCTATTTAGAATCGCAAGATGTGTATGTGCAAGATTGTTATGCAGGTGCAGCAGAAACGCATCGCTTACCTATTCGTATAATTACACAATATGCTTGGCATAGCTTATTTGCACGTAACATGTTTATTCAAGCCTCAACTGAGGAAGAAGCGAATCACGTTCCTGAATTTACTGTTATCAATGCACCACGTTTTCATGCTGATCCTACAGTAGATGGTACTAATTCTGAAACCTTCATCATCGTTAACTTTAAAAAACGCCTTGTTTTAGTTGGCGGCACAAGTTACGCAGGTGAAACCAAGAAATCCATTTTCTCAATCATGAATTACTTATTACCGAAAAAATCAGTGATGTCTATGCATTGTTCTGCCAATATTGGTAGCGATGGCAATACGGCTATTTTCTTTGGTTTAAGTGGTACAGGTAAAACCACTTTATCTGCTGATGCTTCTCGTACTTTAATTGGTGATGATGAGCATGGCTGGGATGAAAATGGCGTATTCAACTTTGAAGGCGGCTGCTATGCGAAGTTAATTAACTTGTCTGCTGAAGCTGAACCTGAAATTTATGAAACTACCCGTCGTTTCGGTACTGTATTAGAAAACGTAGCAATGGATGCTGAAACTCGAGAAATCGATTTATTTGATGCGTCTTTCACTGAGAATACCCGTGGTTCTTATCCTACCACTCATATTCCTAATGCCAGCGAAACAGGTGTTGGTGGCCATCCTAAAAATGTAGTCTTCTTGTCAGCAGATGCGTTTGGTGTATTACCTCCCGTCTCTAAATTGACTCGTGACCAAGCGATGTATCACTTCTTATCTGGTTATACTGCGAAAGTAGCGGGTACAGAAAAAGGGGTAACAGAGCCACAACCAAACTTTAGTGCTTGTTATGGTGCGCCATTCATGCCTTTACATCCTGAAGTGTATGCTACTTTATTAGGTCAAAAATTAGATGATAAAGAAGTAGATGCGTGGTTGATTAATACAGGTTGGACTGGTGGCCCTTATGGCACAGGTTCACGGATGAAGATTGCTTATACTCGTGCGATGGTCAACGCGGTATTAGACGGCACATTAAAAGACGTTGAAACAGTGACAGAACCATTCTTTGGCTTACAAGTACCTGTTTCTTGCCCAGATGTACCTGACGAAGTATTAAACCCACGTAATACTTGGCCTAATCCTGAAGAGTATGATGCACAAGCTCAAAAATTAGCGAGTATGTTTGCAGAAAACTTTAAGAAATTTGCAGACCGTGCAACACCAGAAGTATTAGCAGCAGGCCCTAAATTAGATAATTAATCTGATTTGTTTTAGCAACTTTACAAAAATTAATAGTAGAGACGCTTTTAGAATCGCACCCATCATAATATTTGATAGGTGCGATTTTTTTATGGTTGTGAGAATAGAAATGCTGGCTAACCCCAAGATAGTGCCATTTTGTATTAATATTGCGAAAAATAGCAAAAGACTTCAAATCGGTTCTATAGGATTATCAAATTGTTTTTTAAGCATAGGCATTACAATTGGATGATGACTAAAAACAAAGGGATTTTTCTTAAAAATCATATTTATGCAGGTGTAAGCAACGGTAGTGATAAAATAAATGTACTACCTTGTTCAAAGTGGCTTTCAACTTTTAATGTTCCACCAAGTATTCCTGCTAAGCGATGACTGATTGCTAAACCTAATCCAGAGCCTTCATAACGACGTGTGGATGACATATCCGCCTGCGTAAAGGGTTTAAACAAGCATTGTATTTGCTGCTCCGTCATGCCAATACCACTATCAATGACTTTGAAAATCACTTGCTCTTCCAAATAATTAACTTGCAAACAGATTGTGCCATTTTCAGTAAATTTAGTCGCATTACTTAACAACGTTAATAATATTTGATGCAATTTAGCTTTATCCGTTTGCATCGCACCCAGCCGTTTCGAGTTGATAATTTCCAGCTCAAATTGATTATAAGTTTCTTCTACCAATGGCTGCATCGTTGAAATAATATCATCGAGTAAATTCTGTAATTCAAACCGAGTTAAACACAACAGCATTTGACCTGTATCAAGCTTGGAAAAATCCAATACCTCATTAATCATTTTGAGCAAGCGATAGCTAGCCTCTTTAATTTTATATAAATCTTCAATACAGTCATCTTGTTCTAAATCAGTGGCGGTGTCCTCTAATATCTCGCTATAACCTAAAATAGCATTTAATGGGGTACGCAGTTCATGACTCATATTGGCTAAAAATTGGCTTTTCGCAAGATCAGCCGCTTCGGCTTCTTGACGCGCTTGCTCAGCCACTTCTAGCATTTTTAAAGTCTTTTTATTTGCCTGTTTTAAATCCATGTAAAGCTGCAAGTTTTCCAAAGCACTACTACATTGCTGTGCCATAATTTGAATTAAATCTAAATCAGCCTGACTTAAATGAATCGCATTTTCTAAATATACAAAACCAATTGGCTTTTCTTGTACAGTCAAAGGAATAAGAAGTGCGTTTTCAGGTAAGATTTGATAAGAGACTTTGCCTAAAACCCGTTCCAGACACATTTGACGAATCGCTTCAATTTCCTCTGATTTATCACCCGTCTCAAAGCGTCCTGTTCCAGATTGGACAATGGCTTGATTTTCATGCGGTGAGGTGGTAATAACTAAGCCACTGTTAACACTGTAAATTAAGCTATTTTCGCCTAAATTACACAAACCAATAAGCTGAGTCAGCACACCATTGAAAAATTGGGCAAGCGATTGAACATGATGGAATTTAGGGACAGCTTCTAAAATTTTGCGCAAAGCTTGGCGGTTGGCATCTAAGGTGAGCAAGTCTCGATAAGCTTTCAGCGTCACACGGATGGTTAAATACAACTTATCCGCACGTAATTCAGTTTTGCTTTTGTAATCATCAATATCATATTCTTCAATCACAGTTTTTTCAGGTGCCATACCCGGTTGTCCTGTCCGAACAATAAGGCGAATTAACTTATATTTCAGTTCATTACGAATATAATTAATTAATTTCAAACCCGCGTCATCAGTCTCCATGACAATATCAATCAATGCAACAGCAATATCAGGCTCACGCTTTAAAATATCTCGTGCTTCAATTCCTGATGTGGCTTGAAAAATCTGTAATGTGCGTCCAACAAACTCAAATTCTTTGAGACTTAATTTAGTCATGGTATGAACATCATGTTCATCATCTACAATTAGGATTTTCCAAGGCGGGAGCGGTGTTTGCTGTTTAGTGGTTTTTTTCTCGGCAATTTTAAGTGTCGCAGTACTGCCATCTTTGCGTTTTTTAACGAGTTTCATAATAATGTCCTTATTGCACTTTAAGTAAGCATCATTGTTTTTAGGTGTAATCTATTTATTGTTATACACCGCACTGGTTTCAATTAAGGAAATGACCCTCGTTATGTCATTGATAGTTCGATCGGATAACTGATGTCAAATCTAACACCTTGTCCTATCTGGCTTTCACAATTAATACTTCCTTTTAACTGATTAGTCACTAAGTTGTAGCAAATATAACCACCTAAACCACTACCACCATGCGAACGATGTGTTGTAAAAAAGGGCTCGAAGATTTTTTCAATATGCTCTGACTCAATTCCTTTTCCATCATCTTGATATTGCAAAGATAATATTTCATCTTGTAACTGTACACTAACCTGAATATTACCCGCTTGTCGACCTTCATCAAAACCATGAATAAGGCTATTAATCAACAAATTGGTTAAAATTTGCTCTAATGCACCGGGTAAGCTCACCACTTTCAACTCTGAAGCACAATCAAGTTGGATCGTGATGTCTGTCTTTTTAAAACGGTTATCCAGCGTGTTAATCGTATCTTGGATGACTTCATGAACATCAAAATAACGTTTCTCACCTGATGTTTGGTCAACTGCGGTGCGTTTAAAACTACTCACTAAATTACCCGCACGCTCTAAATTGGATAAGGTCAGATTAAAGCCTTGGTCAACCGTGTTTACTGCTGAAATCAGCTCGTCTACATCTACTTCATCATCATCTAACATTGATACAATTTTCTTAGCTTCTTGTTGCAATGCTGAAGCACTACCCACGGCAATTCCAATCGGCGTATTTAATTCATGCGCAAACCCTGAAACCAAACGACCTAAAGAAGCCATTTTTTCACTTTGAACTAATTCATGTCGAGCTTGACTCAGCTCTTCAATGGTATTGGATAATTCTGTATTTAGGTTTTTCAGCTCTTTACGCTGTTGCTCAAGTTGTACATTTTTCTTGGCTAATTCGCGTTGTGTATTGGCAAGTTCATTATTGAGTTGTGATAATTCTTCATACAAATGTGTATCTTGATTGGCTTCTACTTGTTGAGTAGCCTGCATTTGAGCTTTCATTGTTTCACGCAATGCATTCGTTTGCTCATTATTAATTTTCATCAACTCATCAAAAAACTGATTCACATTGGTTGGTGCTGTGTTGCCGATGATAAATAAATTTTCACCATTTAAACCACCTGTGAAGTGCAATAGCAGCAATTTACCATTGGCATAAATAGACAAAGGCCAGTCAAATGTCACGCCTTTGGTTTTTAATTCCAATAGAAAATTACCTGCTTTTTCGATATTTTCAGAATCAAATGCAGCCGTGAATAATTGTCCCACTGTCAAACGGCTAGATAAATTAAGCTCATCACACAATAAGCTTAGAATCTTGCCACGGCTATCGCATAGTAGCGAAATCCCCATTGTTGACTGAAATGTATCGTCCATAGTGAATTCGCTTTTAATTAATTAATTCATTTGATTTTTCAATGGCTTCTTGTGCATTCTGTGCATAACCATCAGCCCCCATTTGTTTCCATAAATTGGGTTCAAGATTAAATGGATGACCGCCAACCATGATTTTAATATTTTGATATTGTGGGTCAGCCCGTACTGAGGCAATCAGCGCTTCTGCAGCACGTAAGTGAAACGTCATGGTGGCAGACACTGCAAGCAAGTTAGCTCCTCGCAATTTGAGTTCTTGTAACACGCTTAATGCAGGTGTATTTGCACCTAAGTAATAGGTATCCCAACCATCCATTTCAAAAAAATCGGCAACCATACGTACTCCTAATTCATGCAAATCACCACCAACACAAGTTGCTACCATCGCTTTGTCTTGTCTATCCGTCGAGAAAATATGGATATAGAGTTGAGACATGATTAATTGTGTTGCGGCTGTACAGTAATGTTCTTGCGCCACACTGATTTTATTCATCTGCCACAAACGACCAATTTCATATTGCGCATATTGAAAGACATCAAGGTAAATTTCTTTAATATTGATCCCTTTATTTTCAACAGAGTCTAAAATCAAACGACTGGCAATTTGACGTTCACCACGCAGCAAATAGTGTAAATATTCTTTTGCTAATTCTGCATGAGGGTGACTATCTTGAATAAATGAAGGTAATTGACTGGGTAATGTCGGTAATTGCTTGAGACCATATGCAATATATTCGTCGATGAGGTTGATGTCATCTTGGGGTAATTTTAAATGTTTATTCAACTGAGAGCGCATGACTTGTAGGTTTTGTGCAAGGTCTTCAGAAGGAATATTCATACCACTGAGCAACACTTTTGCCCAAGCAATATAATTCTCGAAAAAGGAGGGGTGTCCCGCTGCAATCGCTTCAGATAAATAAGTTAAATGATATTCAACATCTTGGGCACATGAATTTCTGCCTTTTAAGCCGTAACGCTGCTCTAGTTCAGGACATTGCTGGTAATATTCATGAACAATGGCTTGAGCTAAGTCAGCTCGCTGTTCATTAAGCAATTGGCTTATTTCTGTATTGGGATTGGACATTTAAGCTCTACTCCTGAAACATATATTTATCAAGAACAAATATGATCGAAAAAACGTAATTCAGTTTCTTGTGGAATTAATTTTAAGCCTTTAGGAATATCTTGGTGGGATTGGCGATGAGCATCACTACGATGCCACTTTTGATAGCTTTGTTCATTATCCCAGTATGTTACTAGCCAAATTTCATTAGGATTTTTACAAGGGCTCATCACGTCTAATCGAACAAACCCTTCACAATCTTCAACTAGGCAAGGACGATTTTTGAATGCTGCCTTGACTTCAGCCGTCATCCCATTGGCGATTACAAACTTGCTGAGTGCAACAAACATGAATAACTCCATATAAAAAATAGGTTAATTGACTTTAATATTGAAAATATTAGCTTAAATTTATCTAATATAAACAATATCTTCACCACTTATTCAGAACATAATATAACTTGTTTGATTTTATTGAAAAATCAATGGCTTAAATTGTTATGGTAAAAGTATTTAATAACGCTTTAAAATTGGAACTAAATCAATTTATTCAAACAATATTTTATATGATTTTTTAAATTTATTTCAATGGTTTATGCTGAAGATTTTAAAAAGCTTGATTTCGATAATCCTGTAAAGGATCTGT
>JADGDW010000188.1:0-720 GCA_016744725.1 Candidatus Albibeggiatoa sp. nov. BB20
CTATTTACCTACCAAATTTTAAATTATATCAAGAGTTTTTATTTTGCAATGTAATCATATGATAATACCATACTTTTTTAGTATATTGAAAAATGCTAATAGAGGATATAAACTAGGTGAGAAAAAATCATTAATTTTAGTGGCTACACAATTTTTTGGTAAAACTTATGCATGTTTATTTTGGTTTATTGTAACTTGGTAAATAACTAAAGAATATGTGAAAAGGATTCTATTATGCAACATACTATGATGAACATACATAGCTTTAATAAGGCCAATCTAACACTGTTAGATGATGTTCTACAAAATTTTACAGATCAACTGCCTACACCTCATAGCAAAGCAGATTTTGTCCGGCATATTTGCTTATTGATACGTAACTGTCGCCAAGTGGAGGAGGAGTTAGAGCAGATTTCAGAAAAAGATAGGTAGGAGTTTACATACAATATTTTTTGCTGCATTTGACTAACTAGAATGCTTTTGTAAAGCCTAAAGCTTGCTAAAACACGATTACTAAAATTAGCCTTGTCTTAAATACCCTATTATTTAACCCTTTGTAGAAATAAATTATACTATTGCTAATTATAACTTATTAATTTTATAGAGTATTTTTAAATTAAGGGCTTGGTTTGCTATGGTAAAGGTATGATAGATTTAGCTTTTTTTATGGGGTTTAGTGTGCTTTTTTAATAGCTTCAATGCTTTTTCTGCTGCACCTTG
>JADGDW010000188.1:730-8054 GCA_016744725.1 Candidatus Albibeggiatoa sp. nov. BB20
GTTCAGCTCTTCGACGACTTTCTCCTGAACCTACAGTGGCTTTTAAGCCAACAACTTGGCATTTCACCTCAAAATGCTGGTCATGTGGAGGGCCTTCCATTTTTAACACTTGATAATCAGGTAAAGGCTGTTGGCGTGCCTGTAAATGCTCTTGTAAACGCGTCTTAGGGTCTTTTTCAATGGTCGAAATAGATAAGATTGATAATCTGGACTCAAACCAAATTAAAATTGATTTACGACAGGCATCTAAATCAGAATCAATATAAATTGCTCCAATAATGGCTTCAACGGCATCCGCTAGAGTAGAGTTACGCCGCCAACCTCCAGAACGCAGTTCACCCATACCCAAGCGTAAGTACTGACCTAGTTCAAGCTCTAGCGCAATTTCTGCTAAGGTTTCACCTTTAACCAAACTTGCACGTAAACGTGTTAACTGGCCTTCCTTGGCCTTAGGAAAACGTTGGAATAAAAACTCACCAATAATAAGACTCAACAAAGCATCGCCTAAAAATTCTAGGCGTTCATTGTTAGGATTGCCAGCACTACGATGGGTCAATGCTGTTTTTAAATGCGCTGACTGTTGAAACTGGTAACCCAAAACTTGATAGAGTTTTTGTAAATCAGATTCTTTCAAGGAAATTATTTAAACTCAACGGTTTGATCAAATTTAGATGTAATGTAAAGATTACCGTAAATAGGTACTTCATCTTCAAATTTGATAATTAAATTAAAGCCAACAGGTGTGCGCTCATATTTGATAAAGTCTTCATAATTGTTGTTATTAATCTTCTTGATATCATTAACACCAAAACGACGCATCAACGCTTTTCTTACCTTGATTGCAGTTTGCTTCTTACTATCTGGCGTGGATTTTAAATTCTCGATGGCACTTAAAATTTTAGATTGCTCTAAATAAATTGGAACTAACTGAAACCCAAGCCATGCAATAATACCAATAATAGCTAATGGCATGATATATTTGGTAATACCACGTTGTTGACGTAAACGAACAAGCATTATAATCTCCTGTGTTGGTATTAAAATCTACTTAATTTTTGTGCCTAAACGATCCCAGCTTACGCCACCGTTAGACCAGTCCAAATTCATCCAGATGAAAAAGGCTTTTCCGATTAAATTTTGCTCTGGCACTGTGCCCCAGTAACGACTATCACGGCTATTGTCACGGTTATCACCCAGCACAAAATATTGTCCTTCTGGCAAGACAAACTGATTATACACAATTGGTGTTGGATGTTTCGGCACAACTAAAATTTGATGCTCGGCATTAGGTAAATGTTCAACCCGCAAATCTGCACCTGTCATATTACTACCTGAACCCACACCATGATAAGTACTAATTTTTTCTTGGCTTACAATTTCACCATTAATATATAAATGCTTAGTTTCGCGATTATAATGTACCGTATCACCGGGTAGGCCTACAACCCGTTTAATAAATGGTGTGGTAGGGTCTTCAGGATAACGGAATACGACCACATCACCCCGTTCTGGTTCGCTGATGGGCAATACTTTCGTATTCAATACAGGTAAGCGAATACCATAAGCAAATTTATTGACTAAAATAAAATCACCGACTAATAATGTGGGCATCATAGAGCCTGATGGAATTCGAAATGGCTCAACCAAAAATGAGCGTAAAATCAATACAATTAAGAAAACAGGCAACAAAGATTTAGATAAATCAACCAATAATGGGACGCTTTCAGCTTTTTCTCGCACTGCATCACTGGTTTCTGCTGGTAGTTTGGCAACTAATGCACGACGCTTAGGGGCAAAAAAGATAGCATCAAACAGCCAAATCACGCCACTGACAAAAATGCAGATGACGAGTATCGTTGCTAAATCCCAGTTCCAGTTTGAATTCATTTATTGGTCTTCCCGACATGTAATACGGCTAAAAAGGCATCTTGTGGAATAGAAACTGAACCCACTTGCTTCATGCGCTTTTTACCTTCTTTTTGTTTTTCTAGTAGTTTACGCTTACGTGTTACGTCCCCACCATAGCATTTTGCTGTGACGTTTTTACGTAAGGCCTTCACGGTTTGACGTGCAATAATCTGTGAACCAATCGCAGCTTGAATTGCAACATCAAACATTTGACGCGGGATCACATCTTTCATTCGTTCTGCTAATTCTCGTCCACGCACGGTACTTTGGTCACGGTGCACAATAGTAGACAAGGCATCAACAGGATCACTATTAATCAATACATCTAATTTAACTAAATTAGCAGCTTGAAATCTGACAAAATTGTATTCTAGTGAAGCGTAGCCACGGCTAACCGATTTTAGGCGGTCAAAGAAATCAAGCACCATTTCACTCATTGGTAATTCATACGATAACGCAACTTGAGAGCCAAGATATTGTAACTTGGTTTGAACCCCACGTTTTTCAATACATAAACTAATCACATTACCTAAATATTCTTGTGGTAATAACATATTAGTTTCAACAATTGGCTCACGCATTTCAGCAATTTTATTCGACGCTGGCAAAGCCGATGGATTATCAATTAATAGGGTTTCGCCTGCCGTTGTTTCTATTTCATAAATCACGGTTGGTGCAGTGGTAATTAAATCTAATTCATATTCTCGTTCTAGCCGTTCTTGAATAATTTCCATGTGTAACATGCCTAAGAAACCACAGCGGAAACCAAATCCCAAGGCTTGTGAATTTTCTGGCTCATAATGTAAAGCCGCATCATTCAAGCGTAATTTAGATAAGGCTTCACGAAAATTTTCATACTCGGCGGAATCAGTTGGAAACATACCCGCAAATACACGCGGCTGAATCGCTTTAAACCCTGGTAATGGCTCAGTTGTTGGGTTATCAGTATCCGTCAATGTATCACCAACGGGTGCACCGTAAATGTCTTTAATCCCCGCAACTACAAAGCCGACTTCGCCTGAGCCTAATTTTTGTGTGTCTGTACGTTTTGGAGTAAAAATCCCCACTTTATCAACTTGGAAACTGCGTCCTGTCGACATAATCTTAATTTTCTGGCGTTTATTCAGCGTACCATTAACAACGCGCACCAGCGAAACAACGCCTAAATAGTTATCAAACCATGAATCAATAATCAATGCTTGTAATGGTGCATCAGGGTCACCTACGGGTGGCGGAATATGCTCCACTAAGAATTCTAGCAGTTCGTCAACGCCAATCCCTGTTTTTGCACTAATTCGTATGGCATTTTGTGCTTCAATTGCAATAATTTCTTCAATTTGATGAATCACCCGCTCAGGTTCAGCAGAAGGTAGATCAATTTTATTTAAGACAGGCAAAACTTCCAAACCTTGCTCAATCGCCGTATAGCAATTTGCTACACTTTGGGCTTCAACTCCTTGTGCCGCATCGACAACTAATAATGCCCCTTCACAAGCAGCTAAAGAGCGTGATACTTCATAAGAAAAATCAACATGCCCTGGTGTATCAATAAAGTTCAACTGATAAGTCTGACCATCCTTAGCATGATAATCCAAAGTGACACTTTGAGCTTTAATCGTAATGCCGCGCTCACGCTCCAAATCCATTGAATCCAAAACTTGTGCTCCCATTTCACGTTCTGAAAGGCCGCCACAAGTTTGAATGAATCTGTCAGCTAAGGTGGATTTCCCATGGTCAATATGTGCGATAATTGAAAAATTACGGATGTGCTTCATGCAGTGTTTTGATTCCAGTTCTATCTACAACCTATTGAACGCGCCCAACAGGTTTTAATGTCTCGCAAAAATACAACAATTGTTATCATTTTACAACACTTAATTAGTTACCGTTCCCAACAAAAATAGATAAATCTACCTAAACAAAAGCACAGCCTTGTTCTTAGCCATCGGCCACATCCTGAAATTAGCGTGTAGTCGTACAAAAAAATCACACTGTATTATGTTAAAATGCGGTATAAAAAGCGTAGACAACTTTATCTTATTGAAAATATTATGCTAAAGAAACTGACTCTATTTTTGGTATTTTTAATCTTAGCTACCGTTGGTAGTGGTTATTATTTTTATGAATATCAACTCAACACATCACTAAAATCGAAAACAGAAATAACTTACAAAGTGGAGCAAGGGCAAACCTTGACTGATATTGCGATTGATTTGATGGATCGCAGATTAATGAATTATCCCACCGCTTTGGTTTGGGTTTGGGCCGCCCGTTTCAATGGTCAAGATGTTAAGATTCGAAAAGGGCATTTTTTAATCCCTGTAGGCACAACGCCGCAGGGCTTTTTAGATATATTACTTCACGCAAAACCAGTGCAACATACTTTGGCACTGATAGAAGGTTGGACATTTAAAAAGATATTATCCAAGATCAGAAAGGATAAGCATTTAAAGTTGACCTTGAATGATTTATCTACAAAGCAAGTGATGCAGAAATTAGGTCATGAGAAACAACATCCAGAAGGTCGTTTTTTCCCTGATACGTATCATTTTCCTAAAGATATGACAGATTTGGAATTTTTACAACGCGCCTACAACATGATGCAAAATACACTATCAGCAGAATGGGAAAACCGTCAATCAGGCTTGCCACTTAAAACAGCCTATGAAGCCTTAATTTTAGCCTCGATTGTTGAAAAGGAAACGGGAAAAGCTGAAGAACGTCCGCAAATAGCTCGCGTTTTTATTAACCGATTAAATAAAGGTATCAAACTACAAACAGACCCTACGGTCATTTATGCCTTAGGTGAAAAATATGATGGTAATATTCGCTCAAACGATTTGAAATATAGAAGCCCCTATAATACTTATTTAAACAAAGGCTTGCCACCAACACCTATCGCCACACCCAGTAAAGAAGCCATTCATGCAGTGTTAAATCCTATTGATTCCAATGCCTTATTTTTTGTTGCTAAAGGAGATGGCTCACACTATTTTTCGAGCACAAACAAAGAGCATAGTTGCGCGGTGATTCGTTATCAGTTAAAAAAACATTCCTCTCGTTACAACCAATGGTGTCGTCGTTATAAAAATTGTAGTGCTTGTAAATAAAAAATCTGACAAATTTGACCATGCCCATCAATATTGGCTTTTTTAGCATTGAGGTAGGAAAATGTTATACTATTCAAATGGTAGGTTAACCTGTAACCTATTTCATTCCAACACTTAAGAGGTAAATATAGATGTTATCTAAATCTATGTTATTTTGGTTCGCTATTTTTCAATTACTATTTTTCACACCATTGAGCATCGCAGCAGACAAGTTAGCGATTAAAAATTTTGAAACAGCAGTCGGTTTTTGTGAAAGAGCATTACAATCAGAAATGCCTAAAAGTTCAGGCTCATTGCGTGTATTAAAAGGTAACTGGAAAAAATATCAAAATAATATGGACAATGCCTTAAAGCGTGATCCCACTTTAGCAAATGCCAGTAATCATACTTATACAGGTGGTTATTTTGTTGATAAAAACTTTGCTGAAATTTATCAGGTCTGTAACGAAGAGCTACCTGAAAAAGTAAATGAAGCCATAGAATATATTGATGAGATACGTCGTACAAGACAAGCTCGCTTAAATCAACAACGCGCTTTACTTGATGCACTAGAGCAAAAAACCAATATTTCCAAAGATTACGTGATTGCAGCAATTAACCAACATTGTGCCACTTATGTGCGTTCCCCTTCTCCTACCGCAACTGATTTACAAGTGTCATATCAAATGGCAAAACAAAAAGCGTTAGAAACTTATGCGGATATTGTTAGACATTTTCATGAAGCGACTATGTTTAACAGTGAAATAGGCGAAGATGAACTGTTAAGTAAAACGATTGAATCATGGTTTGAGTTTTGTGATAACGCATTTAATATTAATCAAGCAGTGAATCATGCAACCTTCGTGAATGAACAATTGTTACCTCCTCAACCCGAGACTGTCTCTGTATTACCAGATAATACAAATTTGATGTTGCCGCCATTACCAACTCATATTCCAACAACACAATTTGTAGTGCCACAACCTGAAATAAGCCAGCTAATTAAACAACCTACAGCATTAGCTGAGCCTGAAGAAGAAACCTATGCTGATACAAGTTACAACGAAGATGAATATTCTGAGGAAAATGATCCTGATTTTCAGCAAGCGATGAGAACGCTGAAAGAAGATCGTGCCAAAGTATTGAAGAAAGAAAAGCGGATGCCTGATTTTGTGGATAACGAGGATTTTAATTTAGGGGCTGCAGCATGGTGGCGTTATGAAAAAGATGAAGGCCGTCGTTGTGTGACTTATAGCTTTAAACTCAATTCATTGACTCGTACCCAAGAACAACCTGGTGAATGTCCTATCGATTACTAAAGGAAAGGGTTGGGATATAAACTCTAAATGGGTCGCTTTAATATTTGTTTTTTCTCGTTCCACGCACTGCGTGGAATGTGTCATAGACGCACTTGAGTCCTATCAGGTGACGACGTGGTGTGTCGTCACAAGTTATATGAATTCTAAAGATTGTCTGAATCGGTGTTTAATTTTCAGGCGGCACTTTTCCAAATACAATTTTAATTGGATCAATAAAACCGTTGCTCCCCATCAGGTCGATCTTTAAAACGTCGATGTGCCCATAAATATTGCTCAGGCGCTTGTCGAATTTGTCGTTCAATTAAATTATTCACTATTTCAGCATCAACAACATTATTTCCTGTTGGAAAATTTTCTAATGCAGGTTGTAAAATCACTTGATAGCCCTGCGCATTAGGTAAACGTCTGACGAAAAAGGGGATAACGGCCGCTCCTGTCATTTTAGCTAAACGTGCAGTTGCTGTATTTGTTGCAGCGGGAATATTGAAAAATCTGGCAAACACACTGTTTTTATGTCCAAAATTTTGGTCGACGGCAAACCAAACGGGTTTATTTTGTTTCAAGCTACGAATCATATCTCGAATTGCATCGCGTGAAATGGCTTTTTCTGCATGTGTTTCACGACTTCTTTTCATAAAAAATTCAATAACAGGATTTTCATGGGGACGATATGTGCCATGTATTTTAGCTTTCTGGGTTAAAAAGCGGGAACCCATTTCCAACGGGGTAAAATGTGCACTAAGTAAAATAACCCCTTTGCCTCGTGCTAATGCCGCGTCTAAATGTTCAAGTCCATCAAGTTGACCTAAATGAACTAATTTTTTATCTGCAACCCACCATGCGATAACCATTTCTAGCAAACCGATTCCCAGTGACTCGAAATGCTGTATGAGTAATTGTTGCCGCTCTGAGTCAGTTAATTCAGGAAAACATAAATCTAAATTAATCGCAGCAATCTTGCGTCGCCGTTTGGCTAAGCGATAAGCGATGTGCCCTAATTGTCTACCC
>JADGDW010000291.1 GCA_016744725.1 Candidatus Albibeggiatoa sp. nov. BB20
ATGTAAGACTACTATTAGTCCTCGCACTGGTCTTTTTGATGATGATGATGTATCAAGAATGGCTAGAAGATTATGGTTCTAAACCTGTGCCAATGGCAACCACGACAACAGGTGGTACGGTACAAACAGCAGATGCGTTACCCACGCCAACCAACAGTGCTGCTGAGATGCCAACAGTGGCTTCTCCTAGCATGAGTAGTGCTGCCGAAATGCCTTTTGCTCAGCCAAAACAGATTTTAAATAGTCAAGAACGGGTTCGAGTTAAAACCGATTTATTTGACTTAGAAATTGATACCTTAGGTGGTGATATTCGTCAAGTTGCGTTGGTTGAATACCCTGTGGCTAATGACAAGCCAGATGAGCCTTACAATTTGATGCAAGATCAGATGCCACGCTTTTTTGTTGCACAATCAGGCCTAATGCCTGCAAGTCCTACCGAAAATGCACCGACTCATCAAACCTCTTATCAAGCGCAACAATCAAGCTATGATATGGGCACGAATGACAGTTTAGAGGTCATTTTAAGCTGGCAGAACCCACAAGGTGTGACTGTTGATAAAATCTTTAGTTTCCAGCGCGGCAGTTATGTGATTAATGTTAAACACCTTATCGATAATAAAACTGCTGAACCTTGGACAGTACGTGCTTATAGCCAGTTACAACGTACTGAAGTTACTGAAGAAGGTCAATCTAGCTTTATCCACACTTATATGGGTGGTGCGATTTCCAGTCCTGAGAAGCTATATGAAAAAGTAAAATTCAATGCCATACATGACGACAGCTTTAATAAAGAAGAACGTCCTGAATGGGCAAATGGTTGGGCTGCGATGTTACAACATTATTTTGTGGTGGCATGGGTACCTGAAAAAGATCAGTTATATAAATATTATGCTAACTTCGTCCCAACTGGCTCACGCTATGTTTTAGGTTTTTATGGACAGCCTCTTGCAATTCCTGCACAAGCTCAACATCAGTTTGAAATGAATTTATTCGTTGGACCTAAATTACAAGATGAATTAGAAGCTTTATCTTCGGGTTTAGATTTAACAGTGGATTACGGTTGGTTATGGCCATTGGCTAAGCCTTTATTTTGGACTTTACGTTTTATCCATGATTGGATTGGTAACTGGGGTTGGTCAATTATTATCCTCACGATTTTGATTAAACTGGCATTTTTCCATTTATCAGCAGCCAGTTATAAATCAATGGCTAACATGCGTAAATTGCAGCCTCGTTTGAAACAGTTGCAAGAACGCTATGCCGATGACCGCAATAAATTGAATCAAGCCATGATGGATATGTATCGTAAAGAGAAGATCAATCCATTAGGTGGCTGTTTGCCCATTTTAGTGCAAATCCCTGTTTTTATTGCTTTGTATTGGGTATTGTTAGGCAGTGTAGAATTGCGGCAAGCACCGTTTATGCTTTGGTTAGATGATTTGTCTACCCCAGACCCTTACTTTGTATTGCCATTGATTATGGGTGTGACAATGTTATTGCAACACCATTTGAATCCTGCACCTGTTGATCCTGTTCAGCAAAAAGTAATGATGATGTTACCTATCGTGTTTACGGTATTCTTTGCATTTTTCCCATCTGGTTTGGTTTTATACTGGGTGGTGAATAATGCCTTATCGATTACTCAACAATGGGTGATTACTAAGAAAATTGCAGGCGATGTTGTGTAAATAATGAATAGCTGTAGGGTGTTAGTCATTTAATACTCTACAGTTATTGTTGATTTCCCCAATCAACTGACGTTCCATACCTTATTTTTGACTTTCCCAATTAAAGTTAAATCATTGATTTTTCCTGCCAAGATGAATCCAGTCGTTATCAATAAAAATGATTGGCTGCTAAAAAATCAAAATCCATAGCTGCAAGAATTGAATAGATATAGTCAATTTCCTATAAAGTGATATTTATAGTAATGCACTAGAAATGGCTTTAGAAATATCATGAATTTCACGCCGTATATTTTTAACGTTCATTTT
>JADGDW010000189.1 GCA_016744725.1 Candidatus Albibeggiatoa sp. nov. BB20
GGGGGTGGACACTCTACAAAGGCTATGCTAACTATGAACTTTATCTTCATCCAATTGAGAATTCCTCGATGAAATGTGGAACAGGCAAATGTGGCAATAATCGATCACTGACACCTACAGGGCCTGAACCTGGTCCGCCGCCACCATGAGGCGTTGAAAAAGTTTTATGTAAATTCATATGAATCACATCAAAACCCATATCACCGGGGCGTACTTTGCCTAAAATCGCATTTAAGTTCGCACCATCGTAATACAATAAGCCACCTGCCTCATGCACTGCTTTTGAAATATCTTTGATTTCACGCTCAAATACACCCAAAGTAGATGGATTGGTTAACATGATACCTGCTGTTTGAGGGCCTAATACTTCTTTTAAAGCAGCGAGATCCACATCACCTTGATTATTAGTTGGGATTTCTCGAACTTTATAACCACACATCACGGCTGAAGCGGGATTAGTGCCATGTGCTGCATCAGGTACCAGCATTTCTGTCCGTGCGGTATCATTGCGTGCATCATGGTAGGCTCGAATCATCGCAACCCCAGCAAATTCACCTTGTGCGCCTGCGGCTGGAGCAAGTGATACGCCTTTCATACCTGTAACCGCTTTTAAAATTTCTTGAAGCTCATATAGGTTGCCCAAAATACCTTGTGAATGACTATCGGGGGCGGCTGGATGATGAGATAAATAGCTCGGTAACATCGCTAAACTATTACAAATCCGTGGGTTATATTTCATCGTACATGAGCCCAAAGGATAAAAATGGGTATCAATTGAAAAATTCTTTTGCGACAATTGAGTGTAATGTCTCACGGCCTGCATTTCGGATACTTCTGGCAATGTCGCTGACTGTTTACGCCGCAAATCTTCAGGAATATCTGAAATATCTGCAATATGCGATGGATACTGAGAAGTATTTGTACGATTTGGGCTGGAGTGTTCAAAAATAAGCATGGTACTTTCTGGCTTTTAAAAGGTGATCGATAGTGTAATGTTTTCATTTTATGACTGCAACAATCTATTTGATTGAACAGAAAAAATCCTAATCAGTAATGGCTTACTAAGAAAAGTGATATTGTGAGTTTGTGAAACTTCCTGACACATGTAAAATGAGTAAAACGAACTGAAACCCACCGTTATTCTAATAAAGCTTTACTAACGAATATTCTCCAGTAAAATTTGGGGATAAAAACCCATTCAAATCTTAAAATTACCAAGAAAAAATTCATGTCTCACTGTTATCACTGCGGTTTACCTGTGCCAGAGAACGCAGACTTTTTTGTTAAAATTCAAGGCCAACAACGTGCCATGTGTTGTGCAGGATGCCAAGCAGTTGCACAATCTATCATGGATGCAGGTTTAGAAGATTTTTATCAGCATCGAACCGAAAATGCACCAACAGGTCGAGAGTTAATTCCAGAAATATTAAAAGAAACTGAACTCTACGATAACCCAGAAATACAAAAACGCTTCGTCCGCCATGAAGATGAAAATACCAGAGAAGCGGCTTTAATTTTAGAAGGTATTACTTGTGCTGCCTGTATATGGTTGAATGAGAAACATATTAAAGCGTTAGATGGTGTGATTGATGTGCAAGTCAACTATTCCAATCATCGAGCACGAGTGCGTTGGGATGAAAGTCAAATTCAATTAAGCCAAATTTTACAAGCAGTGACTCATATTGGTTATATTGCACATCCTTATGATCCCCATCGGCAGCAAGAAGTGCTTGATCGTGAGCGTAAAACCCAACTCCGGCGCATTGGTTTAGCAGGCGTATTAGGGATGCAAGTCATGATGTTTTCCGTGGCCTTATATGCAGGAGAATGGTGGGGGATTGAGCCACAATTTCGTTATTTGTTTTATTGGGTTAATCTTGTATTGACCGTTCCTGTTTTACTCTATTCAGCTGAACCCTTTTTTCGCTCGGCATGGCGTGATATTACCCATAAACAAGCGGGCATGGATGTGCCAGTCTCTCTGGGAATTGGCCTAGCCTTTATTGGCAGTGTGTGGACAACATTCAACGCTCAAAGTAGTGGTCATGTATATTATGATTCTATAGTGATGTTTGTGTTTTTCTTGCTTACAGGACGTTATTTTGAATTATTGGCTCGGCAGCGTAGTGCCCAAGCGGCTGAAACCTTAGTGCATGTGATGCCCACTATGGCAACCCGTTTAAATAAAACCGAAAATAATGAAATACATGAAGAATTAGTCTTAGTCGCGGAATTAAATGTAGGTGACACTATTTTAGTCAAAGCGGGTGAAACCATTCCTGCTGACGGCACAGTGCTCATAGGCCAGTCCAGTGTAGATGAATCTTTGTTAACAGGCGAAAGTTACCCTGTGATGAAAATCATAGAACAAGAGGTGATTGGCGGCACGATGAATATTGAAAGCCCTTTGCAAATCCATGTGACCAAGCTAGGCACAGACACTATTTTATCGCATATTTTGCGTTTATTAGAACGCGCCCAATCTGAAAAGCCTGCAATCACTCGTTTGGCAGACCAAGTCGCGACCTATTTTGTATTTGCAGTGTTAATACTAGCCATTATTGTGGCAAGCTATTGGTGGTTACAAAATCCGAATAATGATGCGTGGTTTGTTACAACCTTAGCAGTTTTAGTTGTGACTTGTCCCTGTGCGCTGTCATTAGCCACTCCAACCGCCATCACGGCTGCAACCAGTACCTTGACCCGTTCAGGATTGTTAACGACGCGTGGCCATGCACTGGAAACCTTGGCCAAAGCGGATCATTTTGTGTTTGATAAAACAGGTACTTTAACTCAAGGCCGCTTACAAGTATTAGAAACACATTGTATTTCCCATTGGTCAGAACAAACCTGTTTGGCTTATGCGGCGGCTTTAGAACGTCATTCAGAACATCCGATTGGTACTGCATTATTGCAAGCATTTAATCAATTAGAAATGATGAGTTTAAAAGTATATGCAGACAATGTTAGCAATAAAGTTGGAGCAGGTTTATCAGGTGAAATAGGCCATAAGAATTTTTATATTGGCACGGTCGATTTTATTAAAACCAAAACAGATTTAACTTTGAATTCAAATGTTAAGCAGGATTTATTGCAAAAAGGCCATAGCTTAGTATTACTTGCAGATGAACAACATATTTATGCTGCTTTTGTATTAGGTGACAGCTTACGTGAAGGGGCGCAACAGTTAATTCAAGCTTTATTGCAACAAGGCAAACAGGTGAGTTTGTTCAGTGGCGATCATCGTGCTGTGGTGGAAAGTGTAGCGCAACAAGTTGGGATTCAGCATATTGGCTACGACTTAAGCCCAGAAGATAAGCTGAGACGAGTTAAGCAGTTACAAAGCTCGGGGGCTATTGTGGCGATGGTGGGCGATGGTGTTAATGATGCACCTGTTTTAGCTCAGGCGGCGGTTTCAATTGCAATGGGGAATGGAACACAAGTGGCACGTGCCAATGCGGATATGATTTTATTAACTGAGCAGTTGCCTAATTTATTAATTGGGATTCAAACCGCAAGTAAAACTTTAACTATTATTCGACAAAATATGTTGTGGGCCATTGGCTATAATTTGTTAGCTTTACCTGCTGCGGCAATGGGTTATATTGCGCCATGGATGGCGGCTATTGGTATGTCTATCAGCTCATTACTGGTGGTGTTAAACGCTTTGCGCTTAGCAACAAAACGTTAATTTTCAGATCAAGCTTGGTCTATTATTTATTAGTTTTTATATATGTTTTTAAACGATTGGCAACGTTAACTGCTGAGGCACTTCTATGTTTACCTTGCTTGACAGTTAATGATTTAGCAAATGTATTCTTTGCATCTAGCACATAAATTGAAATATTATTTTTATTAAAATAGCTGCCAATTGTTAGCACTTTTGTGGTGCTGCCTTTACAGCTTCCCAATTTCTTAGTTGATTTTGACCATGCTTGAATACATTTCTTATAATTAGCTACATTAGATTGCTGATAGACTGCATTACATTGTGTAGGTGGTTTTTTTAAAGTACTATAACTAATGATTTTAATTGTTCTTGCTCTATATTTTCGAAAATAAGACTCAATACCCGCGTTGAATTTATTCGCTCCATTGATGCTATTTATGTCAAATTTTTCACTTAATTGTTTAGAGCTGCTGGCTGGCCAAGCCGCGACAACACAAACTGTTTTTACATTACTATCAAAACGATAAACTGTTCTCATACGTTTTAAAATTTGTTCTTCACAAGAAGGAGCACCAAGAAATAGCACCATCAAACAAATAATAAACGCCTTGAGAGGTTTATTGATCGATTTAAAATAAAAATAGTGCATATTCCCTCCATCAATAATATTTATTAAAATATAACTTACGTAGCAGTTAAGTATAGAATAATGAGGGATATTTCTCTATACACTATCTCCAATTTTCTCAATATATTTTAAAACGCCTTTATTTCTAATAATATAATGATAATCAAAAAAAGTGACTGCATCCAGATTATGAGTTGCCACGATAATAGTCATTTGTTTTTCATCAGCTAATTGCTGAAATAAATTAAATACCATTGATTTTCTAGTTGGATCAAGACTGGAAGAAGGTTCATCGGCAATTAAAATCGTTGGTTCTTTAGCTAACGCTCGGGCAATATTAACAAGTTGCCGCTGTCCCCCAGATAACTGATACATTGGCTTGTGCATAATATCCTCAATATCTAATTGACGGCACAATGCTCGAGCTTTTTTCATTCTATTTTTAGCACTAAACCCTCTAGCAAACAGGGGTAAGGAAATATTTTCCATTGCATCCCATTGCATCATCAGTTCATGTGATTGAAAAATATAGGCGAAATAGGTTTTAATAATATCTTCACGTTCTGGATGGGGCAAAGCAGAACAATCATAATAATCACGAATTTTGACTGTTTTTTTACTTTTATCATTTTGATAGTCATCAACAGCTCTTTTGCTGGAAGAGGACAAATAAACACTACCGGCATTAGGGCTGGACAATAAACCCAATATCCGCAACAAAGAACTTTTACCAATCCCCACATCGCCACGAATGGATACCGTTGAACCATAGCGAATAGATAAGTTTATATTTTGCAACAAGGCCTCATTATCATATTCAATATAAAGATTGCTTGCGTGTAAAATAATATTTTGTTCTGCAAGTTCTCGTTTATTAGGATGCTCACTTAGCTTAAGCTCTTCGGCTGGCATACATTAGTTCTCGGAAAATATCATGTGAAAAATATTGTATTTTTAGAAAAATCGTCGTAATAACAGCAAAAATCAAAGATGTACCATATAATTGCACAAATCCAAAAATATTTACATCATAGTCGATATTGCCAAATATAAAAGAAGATAAGGTTGTCACATCAATCAGATAAGTGCTCAAAATACCAAGCCCACAAGCTAAAGTCACCACGATTGATGAGAGTAGGAATAAAAATAGCCAAATAATCACACCATGCAAACCTGACATTCGCATTAATGCAATCATTCTGGCTTGGCTTTCAACCAGTTGAATCATGGCGCTCACCAATACCACTAAACAAACCAGTAACATTGAATATTGTATGGCATCCAAGGTGTTAACTGCTTCGGTAATCGATTCAATCAAGCCATTGCCCGTATTAATCAATGAATAAAACTGATACTCCCCGATTTTTTTTGTCAGCGTATCCGTAGTAAATAAACCGATCTCAAGCTCATTAAGTTGTTTAAGCGTGTGTATTTGATCCAATTCAACTAATAAACGTTGTTCTACATCAAACCCTAACGCGGCTAATTCAGTTTGGGGCATGATAATCGCTGAATCTATTTCCCTAATCCCAGTCTCAAAGGTTGCTCCAACCACAAAGAATTGTTTAGCATTATTATCGTCAATTTTTTGCGCCAGTAATTCCATGTTTTCAAAATAAATACGATCATGAATCCGAATCACCGTACCTGTCGAGACATTCATTTTATTAACCAATTGCTTACCGACATAAACAACGGGAAGTATCTGTTTTGTATATTGATTGCAACTATGTTCAATCGGTTGATTTAAATCAAACTGGACATCACTTAATGGAGAATAAAAGGTTTCTTCTTTCTCATTATAAGCTTCATTTTGATAACGGAAACAAGACCCTGTATAACCCATAATTTCTTGATTAAAGTTCTCAATCAAATTCTGTTTTAAGCCTTTAATAAAGCCAAAAAGCTCGGGTTTAAAGCCAATAATAGAAACTTGTCTTTCATCATTGATTAAACCAAACTCACCGGGTTCTTGTTTGGAGGTGCTGGCTTCGGTCACAAACTGAGTACATAAACTGGATGGATTGCTATAGCCTTGTTGTTGAAAATGCTGGTTGGCTTGTTGTTGCATGGAGGCATCACATTGCTCAACTCCGAGCATCACTTGAAATCGATCTTGAACCAGTGGATTAACAATTTGTTTTTTAAAATTAAGCGCAAAGCCGTTGATTGTAAACAAACCAATATACACAATCGCTAAAATCACAAAGGTAAAATAAGTTGGTATTGGGATATTTTTCGGTTTCGTCACCAGTGTGATTAATTCAAATGCAGGACGGAAAAAACTTTGACGTTGTTGTTTTATATTGCGATGTTGACCAATATTTAAATCATTTCTGGCCAGCATCCAAATAATAATGGCGGAAGCAATGATTTTAAACGGCCAAATTAACGGAGACACAATCACAATCGCGCTGCTCCATAAAATCACTTTTTGATAACGCGCAGATAATTCTCGACGAAAATAGTTAAAGTTTGCGACCGTCACCGCCATCACCGCTAACATCAAAGCAATAATATTAAAAATAATAAACGTATCTTGACTTAAGCTAGAAACCTCGGTGAGCTGCAATACAATTTCAGGATGATATGCCCAAGCAATCGGTAATATAAACACAACGCTGGCTAATTTATATGCGGTTGGCACTAGCTCTTGGGTTGTTTTGCCAATGGTTTTAGCTGCTTGTTCTAAAACAGGGGCGAATGGTGGTGTGAGTCCAGCAAATACGGAGTAATACAATAAAAATAAATGTGCGTGTAAGCCTTCAATACCCACAACACCTAAGAAATGTGGCGCGATGAGTGCCATTAATAAATACACCGCAATGGCTGGTAAATGTTTGCCCAAATATAAAGTAATAAATGCCGTCACTGATAAAATCAGTAATTTAGTAAATTCGTATTTAAAACTAAATAAGGAGTGTTGATTCTCTAATAAATATTTTGCTTCCCCAGACCATTTGGCCGTGTATTCAAATAATCCAGCACGTTCTAAAATGAACAATAAAAGTCCTATCATTGCACATGATATTGCCAGCAAAATCCCATCTTTCCCAGCCTGTGCAAATGACCTGAGTAAATCAACATAGTATTGATGGCGATTGTTTAAGTTTTTGTAGTTTGGTGACCATAAACCAAAGATAAAAATAAAAATGACAGCGGCGGCGGGATAAGTCGAAAGTGGTACTGTAAAAAAGCTAATCGCAAATAATAAGCAGACTACTCCAAACGTCAACCATGTTAAAAATTGAATATGGGTGTCAAAATTTTTGTTTTTAAATTTAAGTTCTTTTTGAGCATAGTTAATGTCTAACGGTTTTAAATCCTGTTTGTTAGCCTCAATCGCAATCGCGACCCCTAATGCAAATAAGAATAAAAAAGCGGGAATCAATGAACCTATCATCAAATCCATATATGAAATATTGTGCTCGACTTCTAAAATAATAAAAGCAACTACGCCCATCACGGGAGGAATCACTTTACCTGCGCTGGAGGCAACCGCTTCAATACTGGCAGCAAAAATAGGTTCGTAGCCCGACTGACGCATTAAATCAATGGTATATTTACCTGTTTTATTGACATTATCTTCTGCCGAGCCGCTGATACTGCCGTATAACGCGGAATCAATCACGGCATATAAACCCGCACTTGCACCTTGTCGCCGACCATGAGTCAGCCTAAAAGCCACAAAATTAAGCAGCTTATCAATCCGAATCATGCGTAATGC
>JADGDW010000013.1 GCA_016744725.1 Candidatus Albibeggiatoa sp. nov. BB20
TCAAAAACTATTATACAAGAGCATATGAATGGCTTGCTTCAAGTTGCAAATATTGATAATGGAGCTTGTTTTACCATAATTATACCTATGGAATAATCAAATTTCCCAACTATCCCCATTAATAGGTCGACTAAAAAATTTAAATAAGCTTAGCTTGTGGCGAAATAAGATAAGTGATTTACCTAGTGAAATAAATCAATTGAATAAATTAACTTTCTTTGATTTAAGAGAGAATAATTTAAAACATATATCAAAAGATATAAAAAGTTTGAAAAAGTTAAAAATATTAGATTTAGGGGAAAATAAACTTAAGAAGTTACCGAAAGAAATAGGAGAGTTACAAAATTTAGAAAAATTACAATTATGGAAAAATAAACTTGAGTTTTTACCAAACGAACTTGGCAAATTACATAGTTTATTTCTTTTGGGAGTTGGTGAAAATCAACTGAAATATTTGCCAAACACTTTGGGAGAGCTTCAAAATTTATCTATTCTTCAGTTATGGAAAAATAATATAAAAGGCTTGCCATCAAGTATTGGAAATTTGAAAAAGCTTAAAGAGTTGCATATATCCAATACTCCTTTACAAAAATTACTTCCAATAGAAATTAAGACTCAAAACACTAAAGCAATTATTGATTATTTCAATTCTTTACAACAAGAACGCCCTTTAAACGAAATCAAAATATTGTTAGTTGGCGATGGTGGTGCTGGCAAAACCTCATTATTAAAACAACTCAAAAAACAAAGTTTTGATGAATACGAATCACAAACACATGGAATTAATATTCAATCTTTAACAGTCCATACCCAAAATAAACAACAAGACAATATCGAGGTTAATGGGCATTTATGGGATTTTGGTGGGCAAGAAGTCATGCACGCCACACATCAATTTTTCCTGTCCAAACGCAGTTTGTATATTTTAGTGCTTGATGGTCGCAAAGAAGAAAAAACTGAATACTGGTTGAAACATATTGAAAGCTTTGGCGAGGATTCTCCCGTTTTAGTGGTTTTAAATAAAATAGACGAAAACCCCAGCTTTGAAGTCAACCAACCATTTTTACGCGAAAAATATGCAGGGATTCACAGCTTTCACCGTATTTCCTGCAAAAACAAAATGGGATTTGACCAACTACAACAATCTATATCCAAAGCATTGATCGAAGTGGAAATTTTACAAACCGTATGGGGACAAAGCTGGTTTGAAGTCAAAAAAAACCTAGAAAATTTAACAAAACACTATATTTCACACGAAAACTATAAAAACCTGTGCAAACAACAAAAAATTGAAAAATCAGCACAAGACACCCTTGTGCAATTTTTGCATGATTTAGGCGTGATTATCCATTTTAAAGATTTCGATTTACGCGATACCTACGTGCTAGAACCTAAATGGGTCACAGAAGCGGTGTATAAAATTATCAATGCCCCTCAATTAGCAAAAAGCTACGGTATTTTAAAGCTAGAATGGCTGGATGAGATTTTAGAACCCAAAAACGAAAATGACTATAAATATCCAATTGATAAACATCGCTATATTATTCTATTAATGGAAAAATTTGAACTGTGCTACAAAATTTGTAAACAAACCATTTTAATCCCAGACTTATTACCTGTTGCTCAACCTACATTTGATTTTAACTACGATAATGCGCTGAAATTCAAACTTGAATATGATTTTCTGCCGCGCTCCATCATGCCCAAATTCATTGTTAAACGAAATACCGATATTTTAAACCAACTACAATGGCGGACGGGTGTGGTGCTATACGACAAAACCCACCAAGCCACCGCCGTAATTAAAGCCGACAACGAAGACCGCAATATTCAAATCTGGGTAACAGGACAACAAAAACGCGACTACTTCGCCACAATTCGTAAAACCTTATCGGATTTGCATAATGAATTTGAAAAACTCAACGTGATTGAACTCGTACCACTACCAGATAAAGACAAACGCGAACAAACGGTTTACGTGGAATATGAAGAATTAATCGGTCTGTATCTCGATAATGAAACTATCTTTCGTAGCGGAAAATTACGCAAAAAATACAATATCCGCCAACTACTTGATGGCATTATCGACATGAACGATCCACAACAAGTCAATCCACAAATCAATGTTTACGGTAATGTGCACGGCTCAAACCTTAATGCAGGCGACCACAATGAACAAAATATCAGAAAAAATACAAGGTAGCTGATAAACATGTCCATTTCATCCCGTCGTCAACAGCTATTAAATATTTATCATCATGCCTTACAAGCGGTGCATGGACGTAAATCTGTCTCCAGTTATTTACAACAACATAAATCATTCACTCAGCCCCCTGCGGTTATTGCAATTGGTAAAGCTGCTCCTGCAATGATGTTGGGTACGTTGGATGTTTTTGGCAAGCAACTGCAACAGGGTTTATTGATTACAAAACAAGGCTTATTAACTCAAAATCAGGCCTTTTCAGACGCTAATATCATCTGTTTAGAATCTGGACATCCTGTGCCAAATCAACATAGTATGGATGCAGGACAACAACTAATTGATTTTATAACAGCCTTGCCTAAAGATATGCCCATATTGTGTTTAATTTCTGGTGGCGCATCAGCTTTAGTTGAGGTTTTACCCGACCATATTTTGCTGGCAGATATACAGCGCGTGAACCAGTATTTATTAAGCTCAGGCTTGGATATTCAACAAATGAATCTGATTCGCCAGCAATTATCCTGTATCAAAGGCGGCCGTTTAGCGATACATATTCATCCGCAACAGCCTGTATTAGGCTTGTATATTTCTGATGTACCTGATGATGATTTATCCATTATTGGCTCTGGATTACTGGTTGAACCTAAACCTAAAATGATAGAACAACAAAACAATATTAATGCCGTTTTTGCTGATTTGAAATTATCGCCTATAACAGATTCCGTGGAAAATCAATCATTAGAAATTGAGCATCATATTATTGCAAGCTCTAGTATTGCTCGATTGGCGGCGTTGAATATGGCGCAACAACTTGATATAAATCCGATTCATTGTGCTGATGAACTACTGGTTGGTGATGTATTTGAGGCGGCTGACACTATTGTGCAAGGTATGAAGCAGACCGCAGGTTTATCTATTTGGTCGAGTGAAACAACAGTACAGTTACCTGAAACCATTGGGCGTGGTGGTCGTTGCCAAACCTTAGCTTTAGCCATTGCACAACAGATTGCAGGTGATACACAATGTTTTGTATTGGCAGGCAGTACCGATGGCAATGATGGCAGTCATTTTGTTGCAGGGGCTTTAGTTGATGGACAGACGATAAGCAGAGCGGAAACCCAAGGTTTAGATGTTACGGATTATTTAAACCGTGCAGATGCTGGCAGCGTGCTAGAGGTGACAGGTGATTTAATCGATACAGGTGAAACAGGCACTAATGTGATGGATTTAATTTTAGCTTGGCGAGTGTGACTTATTAAACCAAAACTCAACATAAAATATAAAGTGATTCATAAATCTATTTTAAATTTAAGGTTTTAGACTTCAGAAAAACTGAGAAATACGTGCATCATAGAAGCTCTTAAAAATAGGCCAATACACTAAAAATTCAAATCCCCTATTTTAGCTAATATTGCCCAAAACGCCTTATCCACATAATAGATATAAACAATTATTCTTTTAATAGTGGTTCATGTAATATATTCGGGTTATGGTGTTCGACACTTAAAGAGGAATAGGCGACAGGTATGGATAAATTAAGAGATAAATCACTACGTCGTTGTGTCAAATTACTGGGAAATATTTTAGGAAAAGTGCTATTAGAACGCGCAGATGGGCAAATTTATGCCAACATCGAAACCCTGCGTAAAGGCTACTTATCCCTAATTGAGCAAGAAGACCCTGCTAAAAGAAGACAACTACAACGGCTGATTCAAGCTTTATCCCCTGAAACCATTACCGAAGTGATTCGCGCGTATAATATCTACTTCAGTTTGATTAATATTGCTGATGAATTACACCGCCATTTAGGTCGCGTGCGCCAAATCCATCTAGGTGGCCCATTATGGGAAGGTTCATTTGACAATACCATGCGCAATTTTGTGGCTGAAGGTGTCTCCCCAGAACAAGTCCAAACGATTTTAAGCCAAATGGTTTATTACCCCGTGATGACAGCTCATCCGACTGAAGCCCGCCGCCGTGCAGTAATGAACGCCTTACGCCGTATTTTTGTGACTGCTGAACGTCTAAGCCAACGCCGTTTAAGTCGTATCGAGCGTCAAGAATTAGAATCAGAATTAGAAGCGCAAATTCACATTTTATGGCGTACTGACGAAGTGCGAATGCATAAACTCAATGTTGAAGATGAAATTAATAACGGCTTACATTATTTCCGTGAAAGTTTATTTACGGCTGTGCCACGGACTTATCGTGCAGTCGAACGCAGTATCAAACGCATCTATGGTACTGAAAAACCGATTAATATTAGCGTGCCTAGCTTTTTACGCTTTGGCTCATGGATTGGTGGTGATCGTGATGGCAATCCCTTTGTTAAGCCTGAAATCACTGAAAAAGCCTTACGGATGCACACTCAAGAAATCTTACAAGAATATTGTCGGAGGGTGAATGAGTTAATCGGCATTTTGACGCTCAGTTCTACATTATGCCAACCCAGTAAAGATTTTCAGGCAAGTCTGGAGCACGATATTGCTGTCTGTGTTGAAAGTGATAGTGATACTCATAAACGCTTAGAACATGAGCCTTATCGACGCAAACTCAGCATGATGCTCACGCGCTTACAGAATAATTTAGAGGCGGCTCAAGCCCATTTAAGTGGTGAAAAAACAGGTTTATTACTGGCTGAAAAACAAAAACGCAGTTATGCCAATGAGCAAGCGTTTTATCAAGATTTGATTATTATTCGGGATTCATTGGTGAGTCATGGTGACAAGCAAGTGGCTGATGGTAAATTGAAAGATTTATTGCGTTTAGTTGAGACTTTTGGTTTTTATTTGGTGAAATTAGATATTCGGCAAGAATCGACTCGCCACACAGATGCGGTGGCTGACTTGTTTGCATTACGTGAAATGGATTATCACAGTTTAAATGAGACAGAACGCTGTGCATTATTAACAAAGACGTTGGAAAACTTGGATAAAATTGAAATTGGTGACGCTGAGTTATCTGAGGAAACCAGTGAAACCTTAGCCGTATTCAACGTGATGCACAATATGCAGCGCGAAATCAGTATGGAAGCGTTTGGCAGTTATGTGATTTCAATGACCCATACCGCTAGCCATGTGTTGGAAGTAATGACTTTAGCGATGCAAAAAGGTTTAATCGGTAAACAAGGTCAACAATGGTATTGTGGTATTGTCGTTGCACCATTGTTTGAAACCATTGAAGATTTAAGCCATATTGATGATGTTTTAGCCGAATTATTGAAAAATCAGACTTATTGCGATTTATTACACGCTTCTGGCAATACTCAAGAGGTGATGCTGGGTTATTCTGATTCGTGTAAAGATGGGGGCATTATTTCTTCTGCATGGTTGTTGTATGAGGCACAAAAGAAAGTCACTGAGTTATTAAAACAGCATGGTGTAGAAGGGCGTTTATTTCATGGGCGTGGTGGCAGTGTTGGTCGTGGTGGTGGCCCAACTTATGATGCGATTGCCTCACAGCCTTTTGGTACGGTGGATGGACAGATTAAATTTACCGAACAAGGTGAAGTCTTGGCCTATAAATACAGTAATCCTGAAACTGCGATGTATGAATTGGCCGTGGGTTCTGCGGGTTTATTAAAGGCTTCAAGTCATTCAATTATTGAAAATAAAAACGGTGAAACTGAAGAATATTGCGGCATTATGCAGGCGTTGGCGCGATATGGTGAGAAACATTATCGTGATTTGACCGATCATACTGAAGGCTTTTTAACTTATTTTTATGAAACCACACCGGTATCTGAAATTGGCTTAATGAATATTGGTTCGCGTCCTGCGCGTCGGCAGCAAGATAATCCGTCGAAGTATTCGATTCGGGCGATTCCTTGGGTTTTTGGTTGGTCTCAATCACGTCATACTTTGCCAGCTTGGTATGGTCTGGGTTCAGCTTTTGAGCAGTTTTGTAATCAAAGTGAAGACAATTTGGCCATATTACAGAAAATGTATCAAAAATGGTCATTTTTCAAAGTATTATTGGACAATATCCAAATGGCTTTGTACAAGGCGGATGTGCCGATTATGAAAGAGTATGCGACATTGGCTTCTGATATTCAGGTGGCGCAAAAAATTTATGATACGGTGATTGAAGAGCATGAACGCACGGTAAAATATATTTTGGCGATTACTCAAAACGATTTATTGTTAGAGGACAATTCGATGTTGTCTTTATCTTTGGAACGTCGGCGGGCTTATATTGATCCGTTGAATGCGATTCAAGTACGTTTGTTGAAAGAGTATCGTCAGCAGGTGAATGCTGAAGAATTTGACGAGGCGGAAGCTCAACGCTGGTTAAGTCCGTTGTTACGCAGTATTAATGCGATTTCAGCAGGTATGCGCAATACGGGTTAATAAAAATAGGCGGCCTTCTCGATTTGATGGGAAGGCCAGCAGTTTCAAGGCGCATAAGCTTACCAGTATGGATTATTTTTACAAAAAGCCAAAGAGTCTTGTTTTTTTCGGCTTAGCTGGTTGTTCTGCCGCTTTATTTTCAGACTCCTGCTGATTGCTAAATGCTTCAGCAAGCATATGAATAGTGTAACTATCAAGCTCGTAAGGGTTAAAGGTTTTCGTTCCCACTTGTTTTAATATTTTCTCTACAACAGTAGAAGAACGAACATATTTCATACTCCATTCTTCAAATAAACGATTGCCTACTTCTTTAAATTCCAACAACTCCACTTCTTTATGCCGTGAATCGCCCGTGATTTGGCTATAGACTCGATTTACGCTTTTTCTGGGGCCTTCTAAGCATTGGAAAAAATAGCCATTACCCAAAAATAGAACGCCTGTCACATCTAAAGGCGGATTATTATGGCGACATGATTCTAAGATGCCACCTAGTTCCATTGGCGTATAGGTTTCAGTTGCTGAACTTGCGTAATATAAACGCGAAAGATATGATTCTGGCATGACTGGATCCTCAAATAATATATTGTTATAACTAAATTAATTAGAATATGATCTTAAATTTTGTATAGGCTACTAAGGTTTCTTATGAATCTTTTTGATACTAATAACATGGCATAGCAATTTATAGGAAGCTCACTGGTAGTTATCAATAGCGATAGGAAAAGCATGGGGATATATGTATCCAGCCTGTGTTTCTGGTTTCGCGTTTGTTTTTATCATAGGCTTAGTTTGTTTGTTTATTTCCCCAGTGGTTAATTTTAGTTCATTTGTTACTTTGGTTATGTTGCCATTGAGGGTATATAACTCTGCATCAATAGATTTAATTGAAGGTATAATCTCTTGTAATTTGATCGATGGTTGATATAGGGTGGGCTCAGGATAAGTATGTATTACTTCAATCGCTTGAGTTTGTAATACTTTGAATTCTTCTGTCTCTGAACCAAACTGTTTATTTAATACAGTTAGTTGGCTGGACATGGCTTGGGTATGTTGTATCATAATAAACAGTAAGAAGATAGTAAGTGAGAATAGGCCTCCCATACTTAAATGTAACCAATGGTTCGTTTGTTGTTCTGTTCGCATAGTGAATTGTTCACGTTTTTTGGCAACATCATTAAATTCGTTCATTGCAATCCGATAGTCATGAGAAATATTACTGAATGTTTGGCTTAGCTCCGCCATTCGATTAAGTTGCTCGCTCATAAATCCCTCCCCAGAGTTTAGTTACAAAGCATGTTTATAAAAACCAACCTTTTTGGTCGGATAAAAACTTAGCTTAGGGCATAAGGCTATATTTCAATCAATAAATCAAGTCACAGGGTATATTTTAATGGATAGAGGGTTTTTTGATTAAACTGATACAGTCTAATATCTTTGCAAAGCGTGTTGATGAAGAGATGTCTATTATTTTTGTAATTGTGCCAATAATTGTGCTTGTTGTTGTGGGCTGAGTTTGGCAAATTCAGCTAATTGTTGTTGAACATGGTCGCCTTGGTTTATGTTGGTATTTTCCGTATCGCCTTGTACTTGCATCACTTTTACATCGACATTAACGCCATTGTCTTGTTTTTCAGTTTGGATAAGCACATCACCGAGTAATTTTTGAACATTGAGTAGTTCGCCACTGGATTTGCATTGGCTGACATTACTTTTTGTTTTGAGGTTGAGCAGTTCGCTGTAAATATGGAAATAAGGTTGTTGTGTTCCTTCGCATTTAGCACAATTGCAGGGAATCAGTTTTTGTACTTTTAAGTTGTGATATTTGGCGTGGATTTTGTCCCATTCGTGCAATATGATGGTGGCGAGTTCTCGGCGATTTTGACCTTGGATGTGGATGTGAATCTCTCGTTTTTCATATTCTTCAATCACTTCTGCGCGGGTATTGTCTTTTTGTAACACCACGCCTTCTTTCCAAACCCGTTGTTGTTTGTGTTCGATATGTTTATGGATTGCAACGATAAATTGGGTCATCATACCTTTAGGCATAAATTCGTAGTCATAGCGTAAAACGGTGTTGTTGTTTGAATCCCAGTCATAATCAGGCTGTTTTGTTGGCAAGATTTGCGGTGCGATATAGGTATCACAATAATCCAGTTTGTAGCACAGTTTGAAGTTCATCATCAGTTGTAGTAATTCGCCGTGCATATTGTCGTATTCTGCTGCTTGCCAAATATCGGCTAAATCTTGTTGGTTGAATCTGCCATGATTGTTTTTGACTTTGGTGTTGTCCAGCACTTTGTAGGCTGCATCTGTACCCCATTCGGGTTTTAAAATAATGGTTTTGTTCAGTAATGGATCGTTTTGGAAGTGCAGGCTTGTGCCTAAGTCATGTAAATAGCCCGAGAGTTGCAGTTTGTCTTTTTGGCGGGTAAAGCCATTTTGTTCACAGAGGTTTAGGAATTCGTCTAGGCTAATGTAATTGCGGTTGTCGTTTTCTAGTGTTTGGCGCACGTCAATCCATGTTTTCGGCAGTTTTGAGCCGACATGATTTAGGTTTTTAAGTTCAAGTTGTAATTGTTGGAGAATTGATTCTAGGTTGCGGTTGGTGTCTAAATTGGTGGTTTGGATATGTTTGAGTTGTTTAAATCGACCTTTGAGGCGTGATTCATTGATGTCACATGGACGGTCTTGTTTTTCATTTTTGATGATAATGATGGGGCTGTCGTCGGCTAATAGTTCAACGATTTGTAACCAGTATTCAAATTTTGTGTCTTGTTTGCGGGTGTCGGCGACGAGGATATATAGTGAGCGTTTGGTGAGGAAAAATTGGTGGGTGGCGTGGTAGATTTCTTGTCCACCAAAGTCCCAAATATTGGCGATAAAGTTGCGGTTTTCGTTGATGGGGAATTTCCATGGATGGATGTCAATGCCTTCGGTGCTTTTTTCATCGGATTTAAGCGTATAGTTTGAATCTATTATTTTGTTCGCCAATGAGGTTTTGCCTGCCGCGCCTTCACCTAAAATTAATACTTTGGCTTCGTAAATAATGCCATCACCTTGTTCTAGCTGTTCAAAATAGTTGCGGATGGCTTTAATGCCTTTTGCCGCTATTTCATACGGTGGGGTTTCTAAAGGATTATCATATATACGAAGTCCACACAAATTTTTTAATTCCCTAAACGATGTGGGCAGCTCTTTTAGTTGGTTATTATTTAAACTTAAATCACTCAAGTTTTGCAGTTGCCCAAACGACGCTGGCAGCTCTTTTAGCTGGTTTCCATCTAAATATAATTTACTCAAGTTTTGCAGTTGCCCAAACGACGCTGGCAGCTCTTTTAGCTGGTTTCCATCTAAATATAATACACTCAAGTTTTGCAGTTGCCCAAACGACGCTGGCAGCTCTTTTAGCTGGTTTTCATTTAAATATAATTGACTCAAGTTTTGCAGTTGCCCAAACGACGCTGGCAGCTCTTTTAGCTGGTTTTCATTTAAATATAATACACTCAAGTTTTGCAGTTGCCCAAAGGATTCTGGGAGTTCAGCAATTTTATTGCCAACTAAATATAATTCTTTTAAATAACTAAGGGTACATAAACATTCAGGAATTTGTTTTATTTTACATTTGTATAAACTTAAAGCTATCACCTGTTGTTGTAAATTAATCTGATAGGCTTGTGAATCCCATTCAACTATCTTATATTTATTTAGTTTCACACCCAACTCTTGCTCTAATTGTTTAATTATATTAGGTTTTGGACTGATGAGTGTAATGAACAGTTGTTGGAGAGGTATGATTACAATTCTGAATAATAAATCTTTAAACATTGAAAAGTCCTTTTATCTGTGTTTGTTTTGAACATGATTTAACGGATGATGGGATAGACAGGATTTGTTTGCTTAAAGTTTAAGATGTGGGAAATAGATTTACAATGCGATTTAATCCTGAATATCTTTAAATCCGTTTCATCTTGTTCCAATGCTGCTTGTTTTGAACAGGATTTAACGGATGATGGGATGGATAGGATTATTGTCTGAATCAGGATTCACAAGATTAAAGAATTTTCAGGATTAAATTCAATCTCAAGTAATTGCCTCAATTTTCAAGCTCATCTACAATCTAATCAGGTTAATCCTAAAATCTTGCAAATCCTGATTCAGACAAAAAAAACCCCATTCCACAAACAGCAAAATAGAGCTTCTCAACATAAACCAAATCTTTAAATACTAATCGTCATCATCATCGTCGTCGCCATCCTTATAATCATCAGGATTAGCAATAATGCCACGATAAATTTCAACCCGATCATACTCTTGCAACACCGCAGTTAATTTAGCCGTTTTGCCATAAATACCAATTTTTTGCTTGTCTAAATCAATACTGGGCACTTTAGCTAAAATGCCTGATAGCTCAATTGCTTGCTGTACAGTGCTGCCTTCAGGTACTTCTAAACGTAGCCAAACCTGTTGCCGCATATCAGCATAAGCCACTCCAACGTTCATGCTTGTCTCCCTATGAAATCGCATCAGTATTATGTCGCTTGTGCTACGGGTTGACTGGCTGTAGCTTGCTCTAATCGCGCATCTAACAAACGTTTACCCGCCATCAAAAAGCCCATGACCAAAAATCCACCCGGTGGCAAAATCATAATCAAATAACCACGATAATCTGGGATTAAAGTCAACTCCATAAACGCAAAATTTTGACCCAACAACAATGACGCATTAGCGAATAACGTACCACTACCAATGACCTCACGAATCGCACCGAGTAACACCAACACCCACAAAAAGCCCAAGCCCATCATCAAACCATCTAGTGCGGCCAATTTGACTGGAAAACGTGAAGCAAAAGACTCAGCCCGTCCTAAAATCATACAGTTGGTCACAATCAACGGAATAAATAAACCCAGCACTTTATACAAATCATGCACAAACGCATTCATCATCATATCTACGATCGTCACCGTCGCTGCAATGAGCAAAATAAATACAGGAATCCGTACTTCTGGAGTAATAATCTCGCGCAATAATGAAATAATCACACTGGTTGCTACGACTACAAACAAAGTCGCTAAGCCCATACCTAAGCCGTTGGTGGCACTGGTTGTCACCGCGAGCAATGGACATAAAGCCAATGACTGTCCTAATACAGGGTTATTATCCCATAGTCCCTCACGCGCAAGGGTTTTATATGTCATTTCCATCGCTTGTTACCTCTTCGGTTTGACTGGGACAGGTTCGGGTTTAATTTCTTCAGGTTCAGGCATTGGCTTTTCGATAATCGCAACTTTGTGCTGCTCGAAAAAATCCAAACCCTGTTTAACCGCTTTCACATAAGCCCGTGGAGTAATGGTCGCACCTGTGAACTGGTCAAAAATACCACCATCTTTTTGTACACTCCAACCTGCATCTTCTGGATTCATCAAGGACTTGCCGTTAAAATTCAGCACCCAATCATTTTTAGCCAATTCAATTTTGTCACCTAAGCCTGGTGTTTCACTGTGACTCAATGTCCGAACACCCAAGACATCTCCAGTTTTATCCACACCCATAATCAGATGAATATCACCAGAATAACCTGCTTCAGCCATTTCAAACGCAGCCGCAGTCACAACGCCCTCTTTTCTAGCAATAAATACAATTTTGGTTTCGCCCGTTTCTAAAGCAATTGGGAATTGTTCTGCCAATAAATTACCATCGTAATATTGCTCAGGAATGACTTGTACTAGTGAAGCGCGTTGTTCTTCTGCTAAAGCATGTTCAATCGCACCACGGGTTTCCACATGAGCAATTACCAAGGCCGCGCCTGATAAAAAGCCAATACCACCCAACAACATACTGTGATAAGACAGCCGATTTCGATATGAAGGGATTTTGGCAGCCGTTTTTTGTAAAGCCATGATTTACCCCTTATTACTTGCAGGTTGCGTATCCAACGGGCGACCACGACGATCACGCCCATAAATACGCGGTCTGACATAATGATCGATCAACGGTGTCATCGCATTCATCAATAACACCGCAAACCCAACACCCTCTGGGAATGAACCCCAAGTCCGAATCAGGAATTCTATTAAGCCAATCCCCATACCAAATAAAATACGCCCTTGACTAGTAGAGGGTGCAGTCACAGGATCCGTTGCGATGAAGAAGGCAACCAATAATGTGCCACCATTGAAAGTATGAAATAGGGCATTGGTATAATGGTCAGGGTCTATAAAACTAAATATAGTTGCTAATAAAGCTAAAGTTACAAGCATTGCTACGGGAATTTGCCATGTAATAATGCGCTGATATATCAGATAAATACCACCAGCTAAAATTAATAATCCAGACGTTTCGCCTAAGCTACCCGCAGTCCAACCAAATAATGAAGTGCCATAACTATAATTCACCAAACTCTCAGCTACGGTATGATTTAACGTCATTTCGGTTTTGACATATCCAAGCAAGCTGGCACTCGAAACCGCATCAAAATACTGGGTTGCACCACCAAAAGTAATGGCAAGTGATTCTAAAAATCCGGGGGCATTAGCTGAAAATAACGGAGTAGGTGTGATCCAAGTAGTCATTTCTAACGGAAACGCAACCAATAGCATGACCCGAGCTAACATTGCTGGGTTAAATAGGTTTTGTCCGATACCACCATATAGATGTTTGCCAATCACTAGCGCGAAACTGACCCCTATAACAGGAATCCACCAAGGTGTCCAAGGCGGTAGAGTCAAGGCGATTAATAAACCTGTGAGAAATGCAGAACCGTCATTTAAGAACAATTTAACGGGTTTGTTTGCAATATAAAGACACGCGGCTTCAACACCAATGGCTGAAACTAAGCTGATAATGAGCAGGTTAAATGCAGGCCAGCCAAACAAGTACACTCCAAATAATGCAGTTGGTATTGTGGCCATAATCACTTGGCGTATCACCCAAGGTACGGACGCAGGTGCATGAATATGCGGGCTGCTGACAATTGTGCTTTGCATGGTTTTAGCCTATTCCAAAAAATCTGACTAATAGGCTATCAGCATGGATTATGCCCAATTATTTATATTTTAAAAATCAGATAATTATAAATTTAAAATGGCATTTTGTAAGATTTGCAACACACAGTTGTTAGGGATAAATAGGGGTTTGTTGTGAATGGGACAATGCAGGGGAATACTAGGTTGAGAAAATTAATATATGGCGGGCGTTTTGCATGATTTTTCCTGCGATCCTGTTATGGCAGAGAACACTATAATATATTAGGCAAATTTAAAACCTATAGCCTATAAATTCATTATCATACGCAGTATTATTTAGAAAAATAGCTTATTCAAAGAGCAGAAAGAACTAACCTGCTCCTTATTTGATATTACCCTGCTTGCTTATACTTTCTCGCCGCTTGAATAAATCCTGAGAATAGAGGATGTCCATCGCGTGGAGTAGAAGTAAATTCTGGATGGAATTGACAACCTACAAACCAAGGGTGATGTGCATTTTCTACCACTTCAACTAAATTCCCATCAGCGGACATCCCAGCAAATACTAAACCCGACTGACGCAGCAAGCCAATATATTGATTATTAAACTCATAGCGATGACGATGACGTTCACGAATCACCTCTTGATTATATAATTCACGGGTTTTGCTACCTGACATCAAATGACAAGTTTGACCGCCTAAACGCATTGTGCCCCCTAAATTGGAGCTTTCTGTACGTGTTTCAACCCCGCCAGAGTCATCTAACCATTCCGTAATTAAAGCAATTACTGGATGAGGTGTCTTAGGATTAAATTCAGTACTATGAGCATCATTTAGGCCTGCAACATGACGTGCAAAATCCACCACAGCCACCTGCATTCCCAAACAAATACCTAAATAAGGCACATGATTCTCACGCGCATATTGGGCAGCAGTAATTTTGCCTTCAATACCTCGCTCACCAAAACCACCGGGGACGAGAATTGCATCCATATTTTCTAAACACCCAACCCCTTTTGTTTCAATGTCTTCTGAATCGACATAAGCAATTTTAACTTTGGTTTGGGTTTTAATCCCCGCATGAATTAATGACTCAGTCAATGATTTATAAGCATCTGTTAAATCCATATACTTACCAACCATCGCCACTTTCACTGTAGTATTGGTATTTTTCTGTGCTTCAACCACCCGTTCCCATTCAGATAATTCAGCAGGACTCGTTTCAAGTTTTAATTTTCCGCACACGATGTCATCTAATTCTTCTTTGTGCAATTGCACTGGAATTTGATAAATGCTGGGCGCGTCTAATACAGGAATGACTGCTCTTTCATCAACATCAGTGAATAGCGCTATTTTACGTCTTTCTGAATCAGAAATAGGATGGCTTGAACGACATAACAATACATCTGGTTGAATACCAATAGAGCGTAATTCTTTCACAGAATGCTGAGTCGGTTTGGTTTTTAATTCACCCGCAGAAGGAATGTAAGGAACAAGTGTTAAATGGATAAATAACACCCGTTCACGCCCTAACTCCGCACGCATTTGGCGAATGGCTTCTAAAAAGGGTAGTGATTCAATATCACCTACCGTACCACCGACTTCAACTAACGCCACATCCACACCTTGCACACCTTCATGGATACTGCGTTTAATTTCATCCGTAATATGTGGGATGACTTGTACCGTTGCCCCTAAATAATCTCCACGTCGCTCTTTGCGAATCACATTTTCATATACGCGACCCGTAGTAAAGTTATTACTTTTAGTCATTCGAGAACGGATAAAACGCTCATAATGACCTAAATCTAAATCGGTTTCTGCGCCATCATCCGTAACAAAGACTTCACCATGTTGAAATGGACTCATCGTACCGGGATCAACATTAATATAAGGATCAAGCTTGAGTAATGTCACCTTAAGATTACGTGCTTCTAAGATGGCGGCTAGGGAAGCGGCTGCAATACCTTTTCCTAATGAGGAAACTACGCCACCTGTAATAAATATAAATCGTGTCATGTCTGCTTAGTTGGTTGCGATTATGATGGCCTCAAAATATCAAATTAGAACTGGCATCTCAATAGAATTCTTAGCTTACTAATTCAAATTTTGAGTTGAAAAATAGGCAGTTTTGTGCCTTGCTAATACTTATTATAACTATTGTAGAACGAATGTGTTTACAATAATTTTGTTTAATTTGAGGGAAATGAAAAAAAAATATTAAAAATTAATATTACCCCCTGTTTTAGTATTGATTAAACCGTTAATTGTCGATATTATGCAAATCTTTAACAATTAATTTACAGGGAGTTTGTTATGCGTTTATTGAAAATTTTGTTTTTTGCAATGTCAATTCTATCTCATGTTGTTTATGCAGAACCTGTTGAACAAGTGAATATTAACAAGGCCGGTGCAGAAAGAATCAAGCAAGTACTATCAGGAATTGGCGATAAAAAATCGCAAGCTATCGTTGAATATCGAAATGCCCATGGCGATTTTAACTCTGCTTATGACTTAATGCTAGTAAACGGTATTGGTAAAAAAACCGTCGACAAAAATATAGACAGAATTATTTTATCTGATCCAGAACCAGCAGAAGAAACAAGCCAAGATAGTGCAAATCAGATTGAACAAAGTTTACCCGCTGTTTCAATATCGAATCTAACGACCACGGTAAGTTTTGTGGAATCAATTAAAACAATGGCCCAAGATGCAAAACAAACATTTGATATTGATCCCCATTTTTCTGCTGAATTGCAAATTACACCAGAATTATTAAATGCTGCTCAAAAAGCGGGGAAACAAACTATTCACTCTGTAGTTGAATAAGCTTCCTTTTTCTATATTGGCAGTCTTGGTTAAATTCAGGATTGCCAACCTTTCCTCAAATAGATTCTAAATTATCCTGTCAATGAGCGTAGTTAAAAACCAGCTTTTATTTCAGCCGTGTGTTTTAGAATGCAATCCTTTTTTAAAATCTTAGATTATTTTGAATCAGCAACTATTGTTTGACTTTTAGTTTTATATTGTTAAGGATGCGGTATCTTCTGATTTTGAGAAAATTAGTGAGCCTGTATGAAAAAACGGATACTTTATCTTACCGATCATGAGCTCGTTGCTTATCAAGCTGCTAAAAAAAATGGTGTGCTACAAGAAATAGGGCGCTTTCAAAACAATGAGGCTGATATTGCTGCTTTTACGCAATATTTACAACTTCACTTTAAAATACCTATTTTCATTTTAGTTGACAGTGTTCATGAAGAATACCGCCATATCACCATACCCCATGTTGTGGGCAAAGATCGTCAAGATTTACTCACACACCGAAAAAAACGTTTTTTTGAACACACGCCTTATAGCTATGCCTCTGTTCAGGGAAGAGAAACGCAAGGTCGAGGTGATGATAAAGTGCTATTTACGGCAATTACTAGCCCTGAATTGTTTCAGCCATGGATAGATATCATTAATAAGGCCAAGGTGCCACTGGCTGGTATTTTCTCCATGCCATTGCTGAGTGAATTTTTACTCAGCTATTTTGAATCACATCCCTATACTTTATTAGTCACTCATACGCCCAAAATTAATGAGCATAGTGCCCAAGGGTTGCGTCAAAATTTCTTTTTTAATCAGAAGCTTCAGCTAAGCCGTTTGGTTGCATTGACTGAAACGGATTTATCAAACAATTATATTGAATCTGTGATTAAGCAAATTATCATCACTCAACGTTATTTAGGTTCAATTCGGATTTTGCCACCGTCAGTAGAATTAAATGTGGTGTTATTAGCTCAACCCGATTATATCGATGAATTACAAGCTTATTTACAACGCAATAGTGTGCCAGAAATTAATATAAAACTGATTAGTTGTGCCAATTTTATGAAAAATGAGCAACAATTGACTGAAATGGGCTGTTTACACTATTTAGCAGGCTACTATCTACTACAAAATACGCCTCAAAATCATTATGCTAAATCCACTGATATTCGCTATTTTATTTATCATCGTTTACGTTTGACGATGTATAGCTTATCGGTTATTTTTCTATTAACGAGTATGGCTTTTGCTGCATTGAAGTCAATTGAGGCTTTACAAATTAATGAGCAAACACAATCAGTTGAAAAGCAGATTAATCTCCATCAACAACAAATAGATAAACTCAGAGCATTGCAGCCAGATTTACCCGCAGAAATTGAAGTTATTCGCACCGTTGTTAATTACGGGCGGATTCTAACTCAACAGCATATTTCTCCTCATAATATGTTGACCCATTTCAGTTCAACACTGACTCAAAACCGCTTAGTAATACTAGATAAACTCAGTTGGGGAGTTGTAGATATTGAACAAGGATTGTTTTCTAAAAAAACCAAAATCATCGAACCTGATAAAAAGCCTTATTTTATACAAGGATTAAGAGTTAACGCCAGCATTGAATCAAGTACAGGCGATTATCGTCGCGCATTATTAGTTTATAAACGTTTTTTAGAAGATTTAAAGCAAACCCATCAATTTAGTGAAATTATTGAAATCCAACCCCCTTTTGATATGGCTGCATTATCAAGTTCAAACAAAGCAGAAACAAGCTCTAAAAAAGTCTCTTTCATTTTAGATTTATTTATATTTCACCAATATGGTCATTAATCAAAAGTTTAGAAATAATTTAGTTTGAGAATATTGCTGAATCCTAAACTAAATCAGACTTATAAGACAAATCGCTGGATAATAGTGTAAAATTTGTCAACTTATAAGTATTATTCAGTCTTTAGAGAAAAGCCATGAATCCAGCATTAAATATTGCCATTACAGCAGCACGTCGTGCAGGCAGCCAAATTTTACGTGGACTCGACCAACGCCATGAGTTACAAATTGATATCAAAGGGCAAAATGATTTTGTTAGTGAAGTCGATAGAAATGCTGAGAAAAGCATCATTGATGTGATACAAAAAGCCTATCCAGAACATGCTATTCAAGCAGAAGAAAGTGGCTTTCAAGAGGGCAAAACCGAATATGAATGGATTATTGATCCGTTAGATGGCACAACTAATTTTTTACATGGTAATCCTCAGTTTTCAATTTCAATTGCATTGCGTCATAAAACCCGTTTTGAAGTATGCGTAGTTTATGATCCTTTACGTGATGAGCTGTTTACTGCTGCTCGTGGTGAAGGGGCTCAAATGAATGGGCGGAAAATCCGTGTGACTAGTTTACCTTCTTTGCAAAATGCCTTAATTGGAACAGGTTTTCCATTTAAATGCCAGCAACATATTGATGTTTATTTAGCCATGTTTAAAGCCATGTTGCAACAAGTGGCTGATATACGTCGTCCGGGTTCAGCGGCATTGGACTTGGCTTATGTGGCTTCTGGCCGATTAGATGGTTTTTGGGAAATTGGCTTACAACCTTGGGATATGGCAGCGGGCATATTATTAGTTGAAGAAGCAGGCGGCCTTGTTTCAGATTTTGGTGGCGGACATGATTACTTTAAAACAGGCAATATAATTACAGGTAATCCACGAATTTTAAAAGCGATTTTAAAAACAATTCGTCCTCATTTAACCCCTGCATTACAGCGATAATTTTCGATTTGAAACCTGAAATTAAGATTTAACTCAGATTGTAAAATTCAGTTTAAAAAACCATTTGAAATTGCAAATCTAAGCCATCAGCAGATAAAATGGGCTTTATTAAGTAAGCATTAAACTTCATTTAGCCCTGTATTTCACAGGAATAAGCAAATCAATATGTCAAAAACAATTCATGTTGTTGCAGGTGTTATTACCAATTCTAACCAAGATATATTGCTTGCGTTGCGTGATGCACAAGCCCATCAGGGTGGCTTATGGGAGTTTTCTGGTGGAAAAAAAGAGTGGGATGAAACAGTTGAACAAGCCTTACAACGTGAATTATACGAAGAGTTAAATATTTCGATTCAGCAAGCACGGCCTTTAATTCGTGTTCGCCATGCTTATCCTGATAAAACCATATTGCTTGATGTCTGGCAAATTGAACATTGGACGGGGCAACCCTTTGGTAAAGAGGGTCAGCCAATTGAGTGGTGCGCTAAACAAGACTTAGATCAAAAGTCATTTCCTGCTGCCAATGATCCGATTGTCAATGCGGCTAAATTGCCCGATAAATATTTAATTACGCCTGAACCAAAACAATGGAACGATAAGACTTTTTTTTATCAATTGGAGCATAGTTTAGAGCAATCGATTCAGTTGGTGCAATTACGGGCTAAGCATTTGTCGGAACGGGATTATTGCTATTGTGCTGAAAAAACCTTGAGTTTATGTGAATCTTATCGAGTACAATTGTTAATGAATACTACGCCTGAAATGGCTTTGTCCGTTGGTACGCATGGTGTGCATTTGGATTCTAAACGTTTACATCAGTTTTCAGAGCGGCCATTGCCCACCTCGTTATGGCTTGCTGCTTCTTGCCATCATCAACAAGATTTGCAACAAGCTGAAGCGATTGGGGTTGATTTTGCGGTGCTGAGTCCCGTTAAATTAACCCAGAGTCATCCAGATTCAAAACCTTTGGGTTGGCTAAATTTTTGGGCATTAACCGAACAAACTAAATTACCTATTTATGCTTTAGGTGGAATGCAGTTAAGCGATATACCAATTGCATGGACGCATGGTAGTCAAGGGATTGCTGCAATTAATGGCTTATGGAAACAGTAAACATCAGACTGATTTTGCATGAGTATTGCAAGTAATTAACAAATCAAAATGCCATACAGTGCTGCTTATGGTATTATTTATTAAACAATAGCAAGCATCTGTGCAGTTAGGGATTCAAAAGCAATGGCTATTATTGATACGGAAAAAAATACTGTTGTCATTCGTATTGTGTTCGATGGGTCTCCCCTGTCTGGCAAAACAACGACTATTTATGCGCTAAGAGATGCTTTAACACCGAGCAGTGAGGTTTTTCCTCCTGATGGTGATACTGACACTACATTATATTTTGATTGGCTTGAATACACAGGTGGCCAATTTCAGCAAATGCCGATTACGTGTCAAATTGTCAGTACTCCTAGCCAAGCAAATTTAAATGCCCGCCGCCAATATTTATTAAATACCGCAGATGTGGTGATTTTTGTCATCGATGCCGCAGATAATGACCAGCAAACAGCACTTGAATATTATGCCGATGTGCAAACCATTCAAGCTGAAAATGGCTCTAAGGCATTAATTCTTGCCAATAAACAAGATAAGAAAGATGTCATCAATGATGAGTTAGCTTACTTGTATCAGACCGATGATGATGTGGAAACCAAAATAGTCCAAGCATCGGCTTTGAAAAATCAGGGCATACGTGAATCCTTTGTATTAGCAGTGCGCTTGGCTTCTGAACGTTTAGAAACCTTACAAGCTCAGGGCGATAGTTTAGATCAACAGCCTAGTGAAAAAACGGCTTCCGAATTGCTCAGTGCGATACAGCAATTGGAGCATGAAGAACCTAATGATATTAGTTTGAGCACCAGTGAATTAGAAGCTTTAGCCGATTTAAGCGCAGAGCCTATTTTAGAGACTTTAACCCCGACCGCTTCAACTCCTGATTTAACTGATACACAAATACAAGCATTAGCTAATTTAGATGATGATGTGCTATTGCCTGAAATAGACGCTGACTCAGAGATAGTAGCCACATCGGAGCTATCAGAACCTGAATCTGATGGGTCTATTGAGCCTATAGACAGTTTAGAAGATAGCGCGTTAGTTACTATTGCTAACCTAGCACAGGACCCAATTGACGACTTGCCCAGTATAGAAACTGCTGCTGATGTAGAAATTAATGAACCTGTTAAATCTCAACGATTACCCCGATTTCCAGATGAAGAAACGCCGTACCAATGGGTTTATCCTCCATTATTAGGCCGAAATATTTTAGCCAAACCTGATTTTCAGCGAGGTTTACGCCCTAGTTTAGATGATGAAACATGGATGATTCATTTAGATGGGCAATGGCGATGTTTTTCTAATTTAGACTGGGAATATCCGACGGAACAAGCGGCTCGCCAAGCATTACGTGAACAAACTGCATGGCATGTACAATGTAATCCTTTGTTGATGAAACAACGTTGCGTGGCTATCGCACAAGAGCGTAAAACATGGCGTTTATGGCAAATTACTCAAGCTCCAACTCATTTAGCTGAGCAGTTAACTGAGGCACTGTTGCTTACTGATGTTAATCAATTGGTTGTAGAAACCTTTACTTGTGCCACTTGTTATTTAGACGCATATCAAGAATTATCCCAATTACCTTTTGAATTCCAAGTACAGTTGGATAATGTGGAAGTACACGAAAAACATATTGCTTACTTAGGTGTAATTTATGGGGAAAAATCGTCAGCCACAGATAATTATTTAGGCAGCAATGATGCAATTAAGCAAGTTTTAAAACAGGGTTTTACCTCTATTGTGCAGCAAGCTGTTCGAACTGAAGATTTAGATGTTGAGGCTATTGTCTCAGAATTAGAAGCCGTACAAACCCAAGATGATAATTTGATTGTAGTAGAATCATTAGCAGAACTATTTGTTGAAGCTATTTAATTAATAATATAGTCATTTTATTTTAAGATGATACAGGACTGGCAGTCCTAGATTTTAAAACTATTTGGTATTTAAAGTATTTCAGGACTGCCAGTTTTCATACTCAAGACAAAATTGACTATACCAAAGAGCTGTGTTTTCAATTATTGAGAATAAGCAATTCTAATGCTTGCTAAGATGGTGAGATATTCAAAATATCAGAGCCATCTAATTATCAATACTGCTGAAATAATTGCATCTATGAATCAAATCCAAGCATCAATTACCACACATCCTAATTTCACCAAATCTTTAACACTATAGTCAATTCTATCTTGAGTGTGAGGACTGGCAGTCCTGAAATACTTTAAATACCAAATAGTTTTAAAACCTAGGACTGCCAGTCCTAATATTATTTTAGAATAAAACGACTATATCCGAATTATTGTTTTTAGAACATACAAAATAATTCAATCTTCTATAAATTATATTTTCTTTGCAACTTATTGATTTTATTTTACATATTAAAAACGCCAAAGCCTTGTATAAGATAAAATGATGATAAATATTTAAGGCAAGCTCTTGCAAGATAAATGCAACTGATGAGAAATAAAATAAATCCCATCAGGATTGTGGTCAGTATTTATCCTAATTATTAGGATTGGTCATATTTTTGCGACATTGATCTATTATTATTTTTGTATCTTATTGAGAAAAATGCTAGCGTTAGCACCTAAAAATGGATGGAGTCGGTTATGAAATTAAATTCATCACTTAAGTTTAGTTTACTGGTTGTTGGACTGATGGGATTGGTTTTCTTTATTGCTTATCAATTTGTGCCACCACCACCGCCTAATAAAATAAAAATTGCGACAGGTCGTGAAGGTGGAGCTTATTACAATTTTGCCTTGCAATATAAAGAAGAGCTTAAAAACAGATTTAAAATCGAGCTTGAGATTATGCCCACAGCAGGTTCTGTTGCTGCGATTACTGCACTGTCCGAGGGCAAAGTTGATTTTGCATTTGTGCAGGGTGGTGTCGCAAAGAAAATTGAAACCATTGATAAAACCAAGCTTGTTTCTGTTGCCAGTTTATTTTATGAGCCACTTTGGGTATTCCATCAAAATAGTGTTTCAATCCAATATTTATCAGATTTACGTGGAAAACGGATTGCTGTTGGAGAGTTAGGCAGCGGCACAAGACCACTTGCAGTGAATCGTCTTAAAGATAATGGAGTGACAGCAGAAAACTCATTATTTTTTGATATTCCTTCAACCGATGCGGTTAAAAAACTACAAACAGGTTTAATAGATGCGGCTTTTTTTGTCACATCCCCAAAGTCAGAAGGGATTGCCGAACTTATGACATCGTCTAATATTGATCTCATGCACTTTGAACGTTATGCAGCTTACACTAAGCGTTACCATCATATTAATTATGTTGAAATCAATCAGGGTAGTATCAATTTAGCGAAAAACTTACCTAAGCAAGATACAATATTATTGTCCGTCACAGCCAGTTTACTGACCCATAAAGACATACATGATGGGTTAATTCGTATTTTGTTACATATTTTAAAACCAATTCATGAAAAAGGTGGATTGTTAGAACCCTCTAAAACATTTCCAACCGCAGACTATTTGGAATTACCGCTGCATCATAGTGCTAAACATTTTTTAGCAAATGGCCCGTCTTGGCTAGAGAATTTCTTTCCTTTTGGCGTTTCGGTGCAATTGGAGCGTCTCAGTATTATGTTGATTCCATTGCTCACATTGCTATTTCCCTTACTTAAAGGTGCATTTCCGATTTATCGTTGGAGTATTCGTTCTAAAATTTATCGTTGGTATGAAATGCTCAGAAACATTGATAAGGATATTGAACATTTAGAGTTAGAAATCGTAAACAAAGAAATCAAACGGCTTTCAGAGCTAAGAATGGAGTTGGCTAATCAGGTTTCTGTGCCCTTGTCCTACATGTCAGAGTTTTATACTTTGCGAGTACATATCAACTTGGTTTTGCAACAATTAAAAGAACAACGCCAACGTCTCGAAGAATTAAATAAGTAAAAATTCACGAATGAAGAAGACTCATTACTCTGCACTAAAATGGACAAGGTGCAGAGAATTACAACACTCTCAAAATGGCTTCACTTTGTTAGAATTGCTGGTTGCCTTGGCGATTTTTTCTATCATTGCGGTCATGGCTTATAGTGGTTTGAATGCAGTACTCAATGCTCGTGAACAAACGACTCAACAAGCAGATGAGTTAGCTAAGCTACAAATGGCGATTCATTTAATAAGCCGTGATGTACAACAATTTGTTAATCGTCCAATTCGCAACGAGTTTGGTGAATTACAGCCTGCATTACAAGGGCAACTTAACCAACTTGCCTTTACTCATGCGGGTTGGCGTAATCCAACTCAACAAAAACGTAGCCAATTACGCCGTGTTAATTATTTTATTGAAGATAAACAACTTTGGTATCGATATTGGTCAGTATTAGACCGAGCCCAAGATTCACAGCCATATCAAGTGAAATTGCTTGATAATGTCGAACAAATGCAACTACAGTTTTTGGATGAAGATGATAAATGGCTGTCGACTTGGGTTATTTCTCCTCAAAGTGCGACCCAAGATAAACGTTTGAAATTAATACCACCACACGCTGTGGAATTGGTTTTAGTGACACAACGTTGGGGAGCGATTCGTCGCTTATTTGCTTTGATTGAATTGCCTGTTTATTCAACACCTAAACCCGAGGATGGCAAGCAACAAAATGGTGAAATAAGAGAACTAAAGCCTACTCAAGAAAATATTAATTAGATTGTGATATCGTTGTATTAGTAACTCTGTCGAGCTAGATAGTTACTATCTATATATTAAAAGATAGACAAACCCTTGTTATTTAGACATAACTGCAAAACGACTCTTTTGCTCGCAGCCTCGAAACAACAAAAAGCTTACATTACTGAACAATCTAGTTAAAATAGTCTTTTATGCCTTTTGTGTAGGGACTTAACAATATGCGACAGTTTATCATTGGATTCTGCATCAGTTTGCTTGTGGTTAGTATTGTAGCTTGCTCAAGTAAGCAGCAAAATTTTACAACCAAATACCCGATTCCATTTGAAAGTGCTGTGAATGTACTCAGCAATGATTTATTCAAAACCGTTGAAGAGCAACAGTCGACTTTAGATAAATTGATCAAAACGCAAATTGTCATTGATCCTTTTATCGATGAGGCCAGCGGTAATATTGTGCAAGCCAGTAAGGATATTGAACAGGCTTTAGTTGATAAATCTTTAGGTCGAGAACATAGCTATAAAATTACCTCAATGACTTCACAAAATATTCGTGAGGCTGATTATGTGATGAATGGGGTGATTTATTCTGAACCTTACAAAGTACCAGGTTTAGAGGATGCGGTGATTTACTACCGTTTAGCTTCTTCTGTGGTGGATTTGGCTAGCGGAAAAATTGTGGCAAATACCCATGCTTGGATTTCAGATTTAAATTTAGAATATCAACCCACGCCATTATATAAAGACAGCCCTCTATTTATTAAAGACAAACGAGTTGAAAGTTTAATTGTAACCGCGCGTAGCCCTGTGGGTTCTGATGCCAGTAGCGAATATTTGAGCACGATTGAAACCAGCGCATTACTAGCTGAAGCACAACTGGCTTACGATAAAGAAGATTATGCAAAAGCATTAAGCTTATTTACTCAAGCTTCAGAAAAAGCCGACGCACAGATTTTAAAAACTTATGTTGGCTTATATGAGACCAATCGTCAATTAAATCAAATGGAAGCCGCGAAGGAAGCCTTGTACAACTTGCTTGTCGTCAGTATTAATTTAAACCAGAAAATCAATTTAAAACTCTTATTTGATGTAGATTCAACTGATTTTATTGACGATCAAATATTGCGTGATGAATATCATATATGGTTAGAGCAAATTGTGCGTTATTTTCGTAACAATGAGCAATGTATGTACGTGCTTGGCCACAGTAGCAATACGGGTACAGCGGAATATAATGAAAACTTATCCTTAACTCGCGCCAAACAAATTCAAATTGTATTGAGTGGTTACTTTCCAGCGATTATGCAGCGTTCTAAAGCAATGGGGAAAGGTTTTACCGAAAATATTTCAGGCTTAGGTACAGACGATGCACGTGATGCAATTGATCGCCGAGTTGAATTCCGTATTGTTGATTGTGCTGATATTTGATTTTAAGTGTTAGGACGATATAGCCGTTTTACTTTAAAGTGATACAGGACTGGCAGTCCTCGATTTTAAAACTGATTGATATTTAAATTATAAAAGGACTGCCAGTCCTAAAACATAAATCAAAATTGACTATATAAAAAAGCCTATCTTTGATTTCATAATCCGATACTTAGGACTGACAGTAATGTGCAAGCTGACAGTCCCCTCATAATGAAGTCAAGCATAAGATATTAAACAAAAAATCCTAACACCTAAGATCAAAATGACTCATAACACACGGTAATAATTAACCTACGCCCAAACCATTAATCCTATCTCATGTGCATCAGACAATAAATCGGAATAAGGGAAAACCCGTATTTTATAACTTAAATCGCCACACCAATCAGGTTGGAATTGTAAGCTAAACAAGTATTCACCATTATCCATTGCATGTTCAGGTTGAAAACGATACGCAGTGGTGGGAGGAGCAGCATTTTTAGTGCAACAGACCACGGTATTATCAGGCGAAGCCGCATAAATTTCAGGGTGATACAACTTGCGTGATAATAACAATTCCACAGCCACATCGTTTGGGTCTAAACCATTTAAATGTACAGCGACTTGAATCGAGGTACTTTCATCGTAGGTTAAACGGCTGGCAGGCTCAGAAACTTGGCGCACATTAATACCATGCCATTGATTGCGAATCTTGACTTTCCAATCACTCAATTGACGCGCATTGCTACCATCATTTAACAACATCTTTTGGCCATGACGGCTGGCAGGAATATAAAAGCGTTCTACATATTCATTCAATACCCGAACCATATTAAAATGTGGAATCACTGAAGCCATCGAACGTTTAGCACGGTGTACCCATCGTTTTGAATAACCATATTTGCCTAAATCGTAATATTCATCAAGCACTTCATTTTGCAAAATATCATACAAAGTGTTGGCATCTTCATGATCACGGCGATTAGGATCATGCTCATGTGGAGATGGACGAATCCCCCAACCATTATCACCCTCATAACCTTCATCCCACCAGCCATCTAATACACTCAAATTAATCGCAGCATTGACCGCCGCTTTCATACCTGATGTACCACTGGCTTCTAGAGGATATACAGGATTATTCAACCACACATCAACACCCGACACGAGGCGACGTGACAAACCCATATCGTAGCCCTGAACCACAATCAATTTACCAATAAAATCAGGCTCATTACTCAGTTGGTATAATTCACGCAATAAATTTTTTCCCGGATCATCCGCTGGATGAGCTTTACCCGCAAAAATAAATACAATCGGACGGTCTGTATTTAGCATGATTTCACGCAAACGGTGCATATTATTGAGTAACAAAGTGGCGCGTTTATAAGTCGCAAAACGTCTTGCAAAACCGATGGTTAAAATCCCTGGATTATTCGGGTCTAAATTTTTAACAATGCGTTCGATGTGGGTTTCACTGGTTTTATTGGCTTTGTGCTGTGACATTAAAGCATTACGCACCACGACCAACATTCGAGATTTAACCGCTTGATGGGTTTCCCAAAAATCTTTATCTGGGATAGTCATGAGCTGATCCCAATAATCAGTTGTACATAAATGTCTATCCCAATCTGCACCTAAGTGTTTATCAAATAAATCAGTCCATTGGCGAGCAAGAAAGCTAGAAACATGTACCCCATTGGTGACATAACTCATGATGTTTTCAGACGGTTCAAGCTGCGGCCAAAAACGTTGACAAATTTCAGAAGACACACGGCCATGAATTCGGCTTACCCCATTCATGTGACGAGATAAGTTAATCGCCAACGTGGTCATATTGAAGTCGTGATTATCGCCTGCGGGTTCACAGCCTAAACGCAAAAAGTCTTCACGTGATAAACCCAATTCGTGAGAAAATTGCCCTAAGTAGTGCATCACTACATCTTGTGAAAAATGGTCATGACCTGCGGGTACGGGAGTATGAGTTGTAAATACACAGCCACTGGCTACAGCTTCCATCGCTTGATGCAATTCATAGCCTGAATGTATTTTTTCACGTAATAATTCTAAAACTAAAAAGGCGGCATGGCCTTCATTCATGTGCCAAACTGTAGGTGCAATACCCAAGCGGCGTAACATCCGAACACCACCAATACCTAATACGATTTCTTGCTGAATCCGTGTATTGCTATCCCCACCATATAATTGATGTGTAATCGCGGCATCTTCAGGGGCATTTTGAGGAATTTCGGTATCTAAAAGATAAAGCTGGATATGGCCGACTTGTACCAACCATACTTTAACCCACACCGTGCGACCTGCGATATTAACCGTGACGCGAACTTCTTCACCATTTTCATCTGTCACCGTTTTAATCGGCAAATGTTCGGTACTCAGTGTTGAGCTTGTGACCTGTTGATTGCCTTCTGTATCAATATGTTGTGAGAAATAGCCTAAGTGATAAAATAGACCAATCCCGACAAAAGGTAAACGCAAATCACTGGCGGTTTTACAATGGTCGCCAGCTAAAATACCTAAACCACCAGAGTAGACAGGTAGGCTTTCATGAAAACCATATTCTGCACAAAAATAAGCAATTTGTTCGTTTTTCTCTAATTTACGCCCTGATTCACGCGGTTCTTTATCGGCCAAATAATCATCAAATGCAATGGTAACTTGACGGTAAGCATTTAAAAATAAAGGGTCTTTTGAGGCTTTTTCTAAACGAGCTTGATCGACATTGCGCAAAAACAGCTTAGGGTTGTGTGAAACACGAATCCATAGTTCATAATCAAGTTGCTCAAATAATGCTCTTGCGGGGACGTACCAGCCATACCAGAGATTATTGGCAATTTCCTCCAAGCGTTCCAATGCCTTTGGTATTACAGGAATGACTTCTAAATTAAATTCTTGTGCCATTATATGATTTCCTGTTTTAAAGTGAGATTTCAATTGTTATCGTTATATTTTGGTGCTATAGAATAACCAAACCTGTAAAACTTAACCATTCATTTTTACTAATTGATGAAATAAGTAATTTTTTATATTAAACGAGAATAAGTTTGTTATGAGTGGAGTATCACAGATGATCTTTAGCGCAAGATGGGGCGGATTTTATAGCTGATTAAGATAAGCGAGAAAGCTCAAAGCATCAGCATAATAGTGTTGCCAAGGCTTTGGATTTTGCCATTTAAATGCTTCACTCTCTTCATTATTTAATTTTGTTACAGCATATTTTTAACACACCAAGCTTATCTATATTTTAATTTACAGGTAAACTATGCAAATAACTCAACGTATCATTGGTTGTATTTTATTTCCTAGCCATAATGACTAGGTTAATATATGCAAAACTCTACACAATGAACAATTATTTGAAAATCAAGCGAGCAATAGCATGATTAATAATTTCAAAATTCCTATTATTCGTCTATTTGTATTCGGTACTCTGCGTGTCGGTGGTAGGCTAGATTATTACATGGAAGGTAGTAGCCCTCTTGGTTTGTATTACACCCGTGGGCAACTGATGGAATCAGAAATAGGCAGTGCTTACATTGATTTCAACGATAAAGATGCGGCCACTATTGGTGAACTACATCAAGTTAATTACTATTGTTTACAACGTATCCATCATTTAGAAAATGCTTCAGGCGAGTTTCCACGGCGTTATGAATTAGATTTAGTTCCAATTTGGCCTTATCAACCTTATCTTGATAAAGAGCAATCTAATCAATCTAATAGTAATGAGATTTCGTTTAATGAAGATCAACAAATGATGGCATTGAGCTATCGTCGTCGGGAAGATTCTAAAGTTCCTAGCGGAAACTGGACAAAAGTGAAGCGGGTGATGAACGAATTAGGGGATTTTCTACGTACAGAAACTGATACTACACTTTATCATCATGATGTGGTCAAACATATCAGTGAATATTTGAAAAGCTAGTATTAAAGCTTAATGTTATAACGCTTTGCACTATATAAAGCTGTAGAGCGTTAATTTTTGCAGATACACTATTCAAAAGCTGAGTAAAATCACTTTTAACATCAAATAATTGAATTAGATTATACAATTAAATACTTATGCAGTAGAAATAACTGTGTATAATAATACACTTAAGTTTCTTGTTCATAAAACTTGCATATATTCACACACAAACGTATCAAAATAACATATAGGTAGCACTCTCTAAGACATCAGGACGAGGAGCCATTATATTCATGTCAGCGACGAACATTTTTAATAACATTATTTCCCAAGTATCAGGCAAATTACCCCTGAGAACCATGATTGTCATCCCCTTTGTTGTTTTAGTAGCATTGGCTGGTGGTACAACAGGTTATCTTTCTTTACGCAATGGACAAGAAGCAGTGAACGATGTTGCTTCACAATTGCGTACTGAAGTCGCTGCCCGCATTGAAGAACGCGTGAAGTCCTATTTGGATAAAGCCCACTTAGTGAATGAACTACACGCCAATACGATTACCTTAGAACAGCTAAATTTACAAGACAACAAAGACTTACAACAGTATTTCTGGAAGCAAGTCCAACCTTTTACCCAAGTCACTAACACCTTTATTGGTTTACCTACAGGCGATTTTGTTGGAGCAAGCCGCAGAGCTGAAGGCACACCGCAAATTATTTTAGCGGATGAAACCACAGAAGGCAGTCTGACTTATTACAACACTAATACTCGAGGTTTACCTACTCGTGTTGATGTCAGCGCATCGAATTATGACCCACGCGGACGAGCTTGGTATATCGACGCTGTAAAACGTGGCAAACCGATTTGGAGTGATATTTATCAAGAATTTACCACGGATGCATTGGCGATTACAGCTGCACAACCTGTTTATGACAATGGTAATTCTGAAAAATTATTAGGTGTTTTAGGCACAACCGCTATTTTCACTCAAGTAGATGAATTCTTAGCCAGCCTTGAAATTGGTGAAACAGGTCAGACATTCATTATGGAACGTTCTACAGGCAAGTTAGTGACGACTTCCACCAATTCCCCAGTTATGGATAAAGACGTTAATGGCAATATGCTACGCTTAGAGGCAACAAGTAGTAAAGACCAACGTATCCAAGCGACAGCCACTTATTTAGAACACACTTTTGGTAATTTAAGTCGCATTAATGGCAGTCAACAACTTGAGTTCCAAATAAATGGGGAGAGTCAATTTGTACAAGTATCTCCGTTACAAGATGGGCGTGGTTTAGATTGGTTAATTGTGATTGTTGTACCTGAATCAGATTTTATGGGGCAAATCAATGCCAACACTCGCATGACGGTATACATGTCAATTATTGCTTTGATGTTAACAACTTTAATTGGCTTAGCCACAGCACGCGGCATCATTCAACCGATTTTAACATTAAACTATGCGGCTAAAAAATTCGCAGATGGCGATTGGGATCAAAAACTACCGATTGAACGTACTGATGAATTAGGTGATTTAGCCAAATCGTTTAACAGTATGGGTGGGCAAGTGAAAAAAGCCTTCCATGAACTCGAAGATGTTAATGAAAACTTAGAACACCGTGTTGCAGAACGAACAGAAGAATTATCAGCGGCTTACGAAGAATTGAAAGCCTCACAAGCACAATTAGTTCAATCAGAGAAAATGGCCTCATTAGGTCAGATGGTGGCAGGTGTTGCACATGAAATTAATACGCCACTTGGCTATGTGCGTTCTAATGTAGAAATGACCCAAGGTGTATTCCAAGAAACACAACAATTTGTCTCTGAATACGATAGCTTAGTTGGCATGTTGATGAGTGAAAATGTCAGCGAAGATGAACTTAATGAACAATTACAAACGGTCACTGAGTTAAGCGAAGAATTCCGCGATAATGATACATTCAACGATGCGTATGCTTTATTTAGCGATGTGTTAAAAGGTTTGGATCGAATTGCAGACTTGGTATTAAATTTGAAGGACTTTAGCCGAGTAGATAGCGTCAAAGTACGCGATGTAAGCCTGAATGAATGTTTAGACAGTGCATTGGTGATTGGTAATCATATATTGAAAGAAGTGGCTACGATTGATAAAAAATACGCAGAAGGTATACCTGCCATTCAATGTTCGCCATCTCATCTTAACCAAGTATTTTTGAATATCGTCACAAATGCTGCACAAGCGATGGAGAGAGGTGGTAAAATCACGCTCAAAACCTACGCTGATGACGACTGGGTTAATGTTGAAATTACAGATAATGGTAAAGGTATTCCTGAGGATGTAAAAGCGAAAATCTTTGATCCATTCTTCACTACCAAACCTGTGGGTGAAGGAACGGGATTAGGACTTTCTATCAGTTACCAAATTATTGAACAGCATGAAGGTAAAATTGAAGTGGACTCTGAAGAAGGCAAAGGCACGACATTCAAGATTAGTTTACCGAGACAAACATCGTAAGTGAGAGGGATGCGTCAGAACCGACACTGAGTTTATAACACTGCATATATGATTGGGAGCTTGAGCTTGTATGACCGATAAAGCCACTATATTGTTCGTTGACGATGAAGAGGCGATTCTTCGTTCTCTAAAAATGCTGTTTAAGTCGCAATACAAAGTAAAAACGACCACAGACGGCAATGAGGCGATTCAGATCGTTCAAAAAGAGAAAGTGCACGTTGTTGTCAGTGACCAAAGAATGCCTATCATGCCCGGCGTAGAAGTTTTGCGCTCGGTCAAAGAAGCTTCACCTAATACCATGCGCTTGTTATTAACAGGTTATTCAGACTGGAGTGCGATGGTTGGCTCTGTGAATGAAGGTGAAGTATTCCGCTTTATTAACAAACCTTGGCTTAATGAGGAAATTAAAACCACCATTGAGCAAGCGGTTGAAATTGCCCGAAACCTTGAAGGCATTCAACAAAAAGATGAAGTTAAAGAATCTGATGATCGTTTAGGTATTTTGGTTATTGATGAAGATCAAGGCACATTTGACTCGGTGACTGAAATTGTCGGCGAGAAATTTGCGATTAAATGGGGTAAGGATATTGACGAAGCGTTTGCTATCTTAAGTGAAGATGACAAGATTGCGGTCGTCATTTCAGAAGTCAAAATTGCGGGTGATGATATTACTGCACCGTTGAAAACCTTAAAAGAAATTTATCCTAATATTTTAACTTTGGTACTGACTTCGTTCCAAGATACACAATTATTGATAGAATTGATTAACCAAGGTCAAATTTATCGCTTTATGCCGAAACCAATTTTGCCTAAGTTGGTTGAAATGAGTGTCACAGCAGCGGTTCGACATTATCGAGCAATGCAAAAAACACCTCAATTAACCAAACGTTACGCTGTAGAAAAACCACAAGATGGTGAAGCAAAAGTCTCTAATAAAATCTTGGGCTATTTACAAAAAATCCGTCAACGTATCAAATAACAATGAAGGTGTGTTACAGCAGTTGCCACAACGCACCTTTTTTATTCAGTATTTAGTTGAGCTAACAGTAGATTAAGTTGCAGATGTCATGGTTCACAATCTGTTATTTTTTTACTGTTTACCATCATCTAATTCAATCGCATAAATTCCACTCGACGATTTTGTGCTCGTCCCGTTTCTGTTGTATTGGAGTCAATGGGTTTGGTTTCGCCATAGCCTGTGATTTCCAGTTTATCTGCCTCAATATCTAATCCGCTGACTAAAAATGCTTTTACTGCTTGTGCTCGTTGAATCGATAAGCCTAAATTATATGGTTCATTGCCCACGCTGTCCGTATGTCCAATAATTTCAAACTTCGCTTGTTTCAATCCTGTTTTTAATGCTTTAGCAAATTTGCTGAGCAATGAATAGGATTCGGTTTTAATGTTGGCTGAATCAAAGTCAAATAAAATCAATGCACCCACTTTTGGTGGGTCTGTTTCTACAGATTCAATGCCTTTGGAATTGTCTAAGCCTTTAGCTTCACGGGAGTTTGGTGTGAGGTGGGTAATAAATCCATCTGCTGTGGTTGGAAAACTCAAGCCTGTTTCTGCATACGCATTGATATTTAGAGCTAAAAACAGGAATATACATTTACAAATGACTGTAATAATTTGCATGATTTATTTCTTGTGGTTAAGTTAACAATGTTTATTTTACGAATCATAATGGAGTTTGTCATGTCAAGATTGATATTCATGCTGAGTTTGGTTATTTCACTCAATTTAGCAATGCTGCCTATAGCTCAAGCCGTTTTTCCTACATTGGTGTGGACTGCGGGGTCAAAGAGTTAGCCATAGATACGGCAATTGATACTGTTCAGGGTTTTTTCAAAGAATCAGTTTCACCAGAAGAAATTAAGGTATTGCAGAAACGGATTGCTAATTTAGAACAACAGCTTAAGCAAAAACAGCAGTCTGGTGATTATCCTTCGCAGCAGGAGTTTAATTCTGTTAACAATTTGGTGAACAGTTTAAAAACCATGTTGAGTCAATTTGATAAGCGATTGGGTAAAGTGGAGCAACGTGTGTCACGGGTTGAATCAGAGTTAGCACAGATTCGCCAGTCTTTACAGGTATTGCAGACAGTTTCAAATAAGCCTAAAACAGGGTAGGATTTTTCAATTCGTTACGTTTATCGACATGGGCAACAAGGTGAATTTAAGCCGTTGAATGAAGGGAGTGTGTTGCAGTCTGGGGATTTTTATAAAATTATTGTGAAGCCTAAGCAGGATAGTTATTTGTATATTTTTCAATTGGATGGTGCAAATAAATTGTATCGTTTGTTTCCAATGAAGCATTTTAAAACTGTGCAGTTGGGTAATGTGAATCCCGTAAAAGCAAATCAGACTTATTATTTACCCGCAAAAAATAAATCGTTTAAGTTGGATAAACAAACGGGTACGGAAAAATTATATTTGTTGGCGAGTGAAAATGCGGATGTGGTGTTGGAAAATCAGGCGCAAATTTTACAGTTGGATAAGCCTGCAACGCAAAATCAGCTTTTGACGATGATTAAGCAAAAAAAAGGCTTTGATGCGGTTGTGGATGATGTAAATGTGGTGGAGACATGGACGGAAGATAGTCAAGATTTTTCGGTTTCGATGCGGCGATTGCAGGATTTGTGTAATGGGTGTGTGCATGTTTTGAGTTTTGAGCATCGTTAGACGCGGGTGCGTCTATTTGGGTGACGATGCGGTGCGTTGTCACTAGATTCTCGTTCTACGCATTGCGTAGAATGAGCCACTGACGCACCCGCGTCAAGGAGCAAAAACATGTTATTACGTTATTTGATTTTACTACTGACCTTTTGTATTAGTTTCCCAACTCAAGCCGCCCGTCATGCGCTGGTGATTGGCAATCAAGATTATGAGGTCAAGCCATTATACAATCCCAAGAATGATGCACAGGATACATCCAAAGCATTGAAAAAGTTAGATTTCAAGGTCAATTTATTACTCAATGCCAATAAACGCGAAATCATTAAGCAAGTACGGCGTTTTGCCAAAAATCTCAGCAATGGCGATGTCGCATTATTTTATTTTTCTGGGCATGGGGTGCAGATTCGGCGCAGCAATTATTTAGTCCCATTGGGCAGTAAAATTTACAGCGATGTGGATGCGGAATATGAGTTTTATGATGCACAGCGCGTGCTTGCTGAAATGAAACGCACCAATAGCAGAGGTGTGAATATGATGATTTTGGATGCGTGTAGGGATAATCCATTTAAGAGCTTGGGTAAAAGTTTTGGTAGTGGTTTAGCAAAAATGGATGCACCGACAGGTTCGTTAATTGCTTATGCGACTGCGCCGAATACGGTGGCTTGGGGAGATGATAAAGAGCGCAACAGTATTTATACCAAACATTTATTAACCGCCTTACAAACGAAAGCGCATTTGAGTATTTTGGATTTATTGACTGAGGTTGCAGGTGGGGTTTATCGAGAAAAATTAATATCAATACTTTTCCTAATGTTATTATTTCGCTAAATAAATTACAAAAACTTGGTGTTGTTGGCACTAAAATTGAGCAACTCCCAGACTCCTTTGCGCAACTGCAAAACTTGAATTCTTTAGATTTAACAGGAAATCCCTTAGAAACCCCGCCGTTAGAAATAGCCAAAAAAGGTATCCCTGCCATCCGCAACTACTTTAGAAATAGATAATTAACTTTCCTCGTGACGACGCACCGCGTCGTCACCCAGCAGCAGGACGCACCAGCGTCCACCACATTTGACACAGTGCGTCAGTAGCTCATTCTACGCACTGCGTAGAACGAGAACACATTATCTGATATTTTTTAAACAGAAACAAAACAATGTACGCAGAATTATTCAAACACTTTTCCTCGTGACGATGCACCGCGTCGTCACCCAACAGGGCAACACCCACTTCCACCATATTTGATGCAGACGCAGTGCGTAGAACAAGGATAATCACTCACTATAATCCCGGAGGATAATAAAAACTACGCAGAATAAAAACCAAATTAAGTACCAATATCACAGAGACAAACAACAAGATCAAATTGATAATAGCTAAACCCCATAAATCATGCTCAATAACTCTAAAATACTTTTTCACAGCCTTAGTATCACCCTTAGCCAATTGCTTTAAACGCGCTAATATTTCAAAAGCTAAAGTGTCTTTAAATAATTCTTCAACTGCTTCTAATTCAGCTTCACTTAAACGATTTCTATCCAAACTTTCTCTATCAATAACGGTTAATTGAGATGCTTTTTTTTTCAAGAATTGTTTTTTTTCAATCGGCAGATAAATGTAATTACGATGTGCATGATATTTCTTTAAATCCATGATAATCTTTTTATTTAGCCACATTGATAAAATTGGAATAGCAAATTTATTCGTAAATGCAATAATAACAAGCAGCATCACCACTAAAAATACAAAAATGCGCACAGCCAACAAATAAAACAAATCAATAAATAGAGCAAGAACAATCGCCAAACCTATAAAATAAATCACAATATTCTTTAAAGTCGACTTTTTCATTTTAAAATAACAGTCCTGTTAATAATTGCCATATCATATAGCCAAAAATCGCAACAATTAAAAATAATCCAACAACATGAATAATATCAGCCAATGAGATGATTCGATAATTCACCAACGATCTCCAATGCTCATCACACCAAGCACCCGTTACAGGTAATCGGGGATGTGCTCGAGTATGCCCCCATCCACCACAAATATCACACACACCACAATAACCCTCAGGAATCTCTTTTAATACCTCGGCAAGCTCTGAATTATACTCACGCTCGTAGCAATAACAATCCTCATGATCCGTATCCATTCTGATTAAACTCCCAATCATTTACGGCTTTATTCGGGGCAAGCTGGCATGTTCAAACGCTTTGATATGCGCAATAATTTCTAGTGATCGTTCTCTGTCTTCTTTATTTTCTAATACAATTCGCACCGCATTAGGCAATGAACGCCGCTTTTCGCCATCCCATTCTTCTAGCCATTCCGTATCTTTATCATCAAATTGATCGTCATAATACAAATATTCAAAACTTATCTCATAGCCTTCAAATACCACAATAGGCTCTTCAATCTCTTCTAATGGTTCAGTGGGATCATTCGCAAATGCAGAAATTGTACGAATTTCCACTCCATCCTCACCTTCTTCATTAGGGGTTAATTGCCATGCGGTCAAACCTGGTTTTCTACCTGGAGATAAAGTTGACACCCATGCTAACTTATCTTGTTCACCAATAAAAAATACAATGGATTGTTTCTTTACATCATCAAAATAAGTATGTGGATAAGCTGCATCTAAAGCCCGCTCTAATTGCAGTAAAACTAAAACTTGGTCAAGACTTTGGTCTAAACGTGAGCTGCTCCGCTCCCAATCTTTTAATACGACCTGCATTCCAGCCGATAACAACAACATAACTGTGGCAGACAAAGCCAATGCAATTAATAATTCAATTAATGTAAAACCTTTGCTGTAACGCATGTAAAATTCCTGTATTCAAAGACTTGAAACTAAAAAGGCTCTAAAAGAATAAAAATGAAATAATATGAGCAATGACCTAAACATCCGTGTTGCTATAGTCGTTTTATTTTAAAGTGATACAGGACTGGCAGTCCTTAATTTTAAAAGTAATTGATATTTAAAGTATAAAAGGACTACCAGTCCTAACATACAAACCAAAATTGACTATAGCATTTAGAATTCGGCAACACCGCAGCATGTAGTGATTGTTGATTTTTATCTTTCAGAACTGCAGATTTTTCTAACGACTCTCAATTTTCAACAATGCACTTATATTTATTAAATTTAGATTCCTAAGCCATTGACATTTGATTGAGCCAATTATAATTTAATCCTAATATCGTCTCCATCTCGCAAAACAAAGCTTTGTATGTTCGCTATGAGTATAATACTGTTTTGCCCTATTTATTTAATACAAATCCAACATGACAATGATAAAAACCCGTTTCGCCCCGAGTCCAACAGGATACATGCACCTAGGCAATGCCAGAACTGCTTTATTTAACGCATTATTTGCCTTCCACCATCAAGGCATATTTTTACTGCGTATTGAAGATACTGACCAAGAACGCAGTGAGGATCAATATGTCGAACAGCTTAAAAATGATTTACGCTGGTTGGGCATGGATTGGCAGGAAGGGCCTGATATTGATGGAGAGCACGCGCCTTATTTTCAATCCCAACGCTCTGAAATATATGCAAAATATTATCATAAATTGATTGATAGCGGGAAAGCCTACCCTTGTTTTTGTTCGCCACGTGAACTGGAATTATCCCGTAAATTACAACGTTCTTCAGGTCAAGCTCCACGTTATGCTGGGACGTGTGCTCATTTAAATCAGGAAGAAATTGAACGCAAATTAGCTGAAGGTTTAAAACCGACTTTACGGTTTAGAATGCCGCGTGATGAAATGATTGAGTTTGATGATGTGGTCAAAGGTCAGCAACGTTTTGCCAGTAATGATATTGGTGATTTTATTATTCGTCGTGCTGATGGTACACCCGCCTTCTTTTTCTGTAACGCGGTGGATGATGCTTTGATGGGCGTGACTCATGTATTTCGCGGTGATGACCATTTGACTAATACGCCGCGTCAGCAAATGATTTTAGAAAGCCTTGGTTTGCCTGTTCCACAGTATGGACATATTTCATTGATTTTAGGCGATGATGGTACGCCATTGTCAAAACGTAATGGTAGTTTGAGCATTCAAGAGCTACAACAAACAGGTTGGCAGCCTAATGCAGTGGTGAATTATTTATCACGTTTAGGTCATGCGTATGAAGAGGAAAAAGGTTATTTACCGATGGCTGAATTGGCGGCGGGCTTTAAGTTAAACCGTTTGGGTAAAGCAGCTTCTCGATTTGATAAACAACAATTATTACATTGGCAGCAAGCGGCGATTGCAGATACTGATATTAGTATTTTATGGGAACAAATGCATGACTCAGTGAAAGCATTAGTACCTGAAGCAGCACAGCATGATTTTATCAATACGGTACGTCCCAATATTCAGTTTCCACACGAGGCGGCACAATGGGCTGAAATATTGTTTAACGATGATTTGGATTATCAAGCAGATACGATTAATGTAATAACAGAGGCAGGGGCTGAATTTTTCCAACATGCGATTCAAGCCTTAGACGAGACACAAGCAGATTACAAACCCTTAATTAATCAGTTAAAACAAGCGGCGGGCGTGAAAGGTAAAAAATTATTTATGCCATTGCGTGCGGCGTTAACGGGTGAAACTCATGGGCCTGAAATGGCGAATTTATTGGGTTTGATGGGTGTCGAGCGAGCAAAAATACGTTTGCAAAAAGCGGCCAGTTTTTAGTCTCTTAAGCCAAACAATCTGTAGCTGTTTTGTTATGGATTGTTTGAGGGCTTGCAAATTCTAAGGACTGCTAGTCCTTATATATCAAATATGATAGAGCAACTTATCAATCCTCAAACTGAAACATCAATATGCCACCAAGCCAATTTTTTTACCGTTTCAGCAAACCCACTGACATTTTTTCTAATATTTCGTTTATCATACAGTTCTATATATCGTTATTTTCTCTTTATTCCTTAAAAACCATTTAAAAATATAATAAAATTAAAATATGAAATTAGTCATTTTAGATCGCGATGGTG
>JADGDW010000292.1 GCA_016744725.1 Candidatus Albibeggiatoa sp. nov. BB20
TATCCATGGACAAAGTTAATCACCGTTTTAAGCGTGATGGCAGCATCATCGCTAATCCATGCTGTCCGGATCAAAATGACTGAAAAAATAATAAACAAAAATAGAACTAGAAATTTTTTGGCTTCACTTGATTCGTTAGAAAACATAGCCGTAGATATTCCTTTAATCAATCACAACTCAACTTGGTTTGGATAGTAAGCTAGAATATTAGGAACGTAAAACTGATATAAATAAACATCTTCTATATTCCTAAATAGCTTATATTTTAATACTATGGAACGAGTTAAATCTGCTGAAACTTAATCCGCTTTTTGTAAATCATTGGCAGCCATTGCAACGGCTTTAAACATTGCACGACCTTTATTCATGGTTTCTTGCCACTCATTTTCTGGTACAGAATCGGCGACAATGCCAGCCCCAACTTGTAAATGTAGTGTTTGGTCTTTAATGACTGCGGTTCGAATGGCTATTGCAGTATCCATTTCTCCATGCCATGCGATATAACCCACCGCACCACCATAAACACCACGTTTAACAGGTTCAAATTCATCAATAATTTCCATCGCACGAATTTTGGGTGCACCGCTTAGTGTGCCTGCCGGGAACGTTGCTTTTAATACATCAATCGCGCTTAAATCAGGCTTTAGCTGTCCTGTGACATTGGAAACAATGTGCATAACATGTGAATAACGTTCAACAACCATTCTTTCTGTCAGCTTCACACTGCCGATTTCTGCAACACGACCGACATCATTGCGACCTAAATCAATTAACATTAAGTGTTCGGCTAATTCTTTCGGATCAGCAAGTAAATCTTGTTCTAACTCAATATCCTCTGTTTGGGTTTTACCACGAGGACGAGTGCCAGCAATTGGACGCACAGCCACTTCATTATTTTGAAGACGCACTAAAATTTCAGGTGATGAGCCTACAATATGAAAATCATCTAAATCAATATAAAACATGTAGGGTGATGGATTGAGATAGCGCAAAGCACGATAAATATTCAATGGCGGAATTGTACAAGGCAAGGACATCCGTTGTGACAATACGGCCTGCATGATGTCACCTTCAACAATGTAGTGCTTGGTTTTTTCTATCGCTTGCTTAAATGCTTCATGCCCAAAACCTGTTTTAAAATCAGACTCATCAACCGTATGTGCTGTTGTTTGTGCTTGTTGTGGCAATGGCTGCTTTAATTTTACAACCAATTGATCTAATCGGGATTCAGCTTGTTGCAACGCATTTTCTTGCTCAGGATTAGCATGGACGACAAGAAAGATTTCACCTTTTAAATTATCAAAAACCAATACTTCATCTGATACCATCAATAAAATATCAGGATTGCCTAGCGGATCATTTTTAGGTTGAGATTTCGCTAAGCGAGGTTCAATGTAACGCACCGTATCATAGCCAAAGTAACCTACTAAACCACCTGTAAATGGAGGGGTTTCAAGGTATTCTTCAGGCACTTGGTAACGTTGTTGAAAACCTTTAATCCATTCTAGAGGATCATCAGCTTGAATTGTTTCAATGATTTGTCTGTGTTCAACAATTTGAATCTCGTGCCCATAAATTTTGACCACTGTTTTTGCGGGCAAACCAATAATCGAATAGCGTCCCCATTTTTCACCGCCTTGCACTGATTCGAATAAATAGGAATATGCGCCATCTGCTAGTTTAAGATAGGTGCTGAGTGGCGTATCTAAATCTGCAAGCACTTCACGTAGCACGGGAATGCGATTATAGCCTTGTTGTACAAGTTTGGAGTATTTTTCTGGGGTCATGTTGGCAACTAATAGTTAACAATGAACAACTAATAAACAATACAATATACTAGCGTAACGTATGCAGTACGTCCAATCGGTTTTTTATTCATTATAATGTTTGAATATTGAGGATGACTCATATATGAGTATAAACTGCTGTCGTGTGTTGTTATAGTTGTTTTATTTTAAATTGATACAGGACTGGCAG
>JADGDW010000190.1 GCA_016744725.1 Candidatus Albibeggiatoa sp. nov. BB20
CAGTCTAATAATGCCTATAACATAATATTTAAATATTTCAAATAATTATATTCTAAAAATTTGAATTTCATTTGAAGTATTATCTATATTTCTAGCTTGAAATCAAAAAATACTATATTACCCAATATTACCTATAAATCCTTCAATTTTTAAATTAAATAACTTTAAGGATAGACTCTTGCTAAATGGTAGTTACAATCTAAAAAATATTTTTCCATTTCTTAATTGGTTAACCAAGCTAAATAGTCAGACTGTACAAACTGATTTAATAGCAGGTATTACCAATGCAATTATTGTATTGCCTCAAGGGGTTGCATATGCTTTGATTGCAGGTATGCCACCTGAATATGGCTTATATGCTGCGATTATCCCTGCGATTATTGCTGCCTTATTTGGCTCATCCTATCACCTTATTTCAGGGCCTACAGTTGCGATGTCTATTGTCGTATTCAGTAGCATCAGTATTTATGCTGAACCAGGTTCAAGCCAATTTATCCAAATGGCATTAACGATGACCTTTCTGGCAGGCTTATTTCAGCTTGCCTTAGGTTTGGCACGATTGGGGGCACTGGTTAATTTTGTTTCGCACTCGGTTGTTATCGGTTTCACAGCGGGTGCGGCGATTATTATTGCAACCAGTCAGCTTAAAAATGTATTTGGAGTGCACATTCCTTCGGGAGAATCGTTTATTCATACTTGGATTGAATTAATTAAAACCCTACCAGAAACTAATTTTTACGGTTTTAGTATTGCAATAATAACCTTTATCATTGCACTTGGATTTAAACGATATGCACCAAAATGGCCAGGGATGCTGTTCGCACTGGTTGTCGGTGGCTTGATGGCTTATTTTATGGGTGCTGATGCACATGGAATTAAATTAGTCGGCGAAATTCCTGCGAGTTTACCACCATTATCGATGCCAGATTTCTCAATTCAAACGATTAAACAACTTGCCCCCGGTGCATTAGCAATTGCCGTATTAGGTTTAGTTGAGGCGGTTTCTATCGCTAGGGCAGTGGCAACACGCTCAAATCAGCAGATTGATGGAAATCAAGAGTTTATTGGGCAAGGTTTGTCCAATATGGTAGGGCCTTTTTTCTCATCTTATGCCGCATCTGGTTCATTTACCCGTACAGGTGTCAACTATGAGTCTGGCGCAAAAACCCCATTGGCTGCAATTTTTGCAGGAATTTCACTCGCATTGATAGTGTTACTCATTGCACCATTGACTGCGTATATTCCGATTCCAAGCATGGCTGGGATTTTATTATTAGTGTCCTATGGACTGATCGATTTTCACCATATTAAATCCATCATGCTGACTAGCAAATCAGAAACAGCAACCTTAGTTGTCACCTTCTTAGCAACGCTCTTCCTAGAGTTGGAATTTGCGATTTATGCAGGTGTGATGCTGTCATTGGTGATTTATCTTAATCGTACCTCAAAACCTAAAATTGTGACGCTTGCACCTGATATAGATGATATTAGTCGCCGCTTTACCAATATTGAGAAAAAAGTGTTGCCACAATGTCCTCAACTCCAAGTTGAACGCCTAGATGGTTCTTTATTTTTTGGCGCAGTGAGCTACGTTAGCAAAAAATGGCAAGAAGTCACAAAAAAACACTTGCTGGTTATGAGTAGTGGTATCAATTTTGTGGATGTTGCAGGGGTAGAAACCATTGTGCAAGAAGCAAGACGTCGGCAACAAATGGGGGGCGGTTTGTATTTTGTCAATATGAAAGCAGAAGCGCGAAAGTTACTAGAAAAACCTGAGTATTCAAAAATATTTAATGATGAATATATCTTTGATTCGAAAACTGAAGCAATCCAAGCCGTTTTTATTCGTTTAGATAAAACAATCTGTAGAGAGTGTCCTCACCGCGTTTTCCATGAATGCGAAAGCATCCCTAAATCATAAGTTTGAATTCATTTTAGTTCTATAAGTGATTTATTATTTAACTCAACTTATAGGACTATTTTTAATAATCACAACTTGTTACAATCAACAGCTTGGATAATTTCTAGAAAATATAAAATATTTCAATAAGTTACATAATTTTTTGTTTTTTGTAACTCATTGATTTTATTATGTGCCTTAAAAAACTGTCCAAACCATTGTACAATGATTAGTTTACTTTTTCGCTTTGGCTCGAAGGATGTTTATGGGACGTTTAAATTTTAATCAGCCGCCCGTTAGAAAAAAGCAGGATGATATTACGATTAAAACACTGGAAGAAATCAACAAGATGCGGGTTGCTGGGCGTTTAGCAGCCGATGTATTAGTGATGATTGAACCTTTTATAAAAGAAGGGGTTACGACCAATGAAATTAATAAGCTATGTCATGACTACATGGTTCAAAAACAAAGAGTGATACCTGCACCATTGAACTATCGTGGCTTTCCAAAGTCTATTTGTACTTCAGTTAATCAGCAAGTTTGTCATGGGATTCCAAATAATAAACCACTAAAAAATGGTGATATTATCAATATTGACATTACGGTGATAAAAGATGGTTTTCATGGTGATACCAGTAAAATGTTTATCATTGGAGAGCCAACACCATTGGCTAAACGTCTAGTGCAAAGCAGTTATGATTGCTTACGAGAAGGCATTGAACAGGTGAAGCCCGGTGCGATGCTAAGCGATATTGGTAAAGCTATCCAAAAATTGGCAAAATCCCAAAAATTCAGTGTGGTACAAGATTATTGTGGCCATGGTATTGGGCGTGAGTTTCATGAACAGCCGCAAGTTTTGCATTATTATTCTAAAAAAGCCGAACCCGTCGAATTAAAATCCGGAATGACATTCACCATTGAACCGATGATTAATGCGGGTAAACATCAAGTCAAACGCCTCAGTGATGAATGGACCGTGGTGACTAAAGACCGCAGTTTGTCCTCACAATGGGAACATACGATTTTAGTGACAGAGTCTGGGTTTGAGGTGCTGACCTTACGCGAAGAAGAACAAGCGTTTGATTAAACACACGCAACCCTCTGACCAAACTAAACCGAGGCATTAGCATTTATTTGTCACAATCTTGAAACGGAAAACTCCTAGTCTCTATCATTTTTTTACATGCTTCATTACAATAGTTAAGTTCAATTAGAACAAGCTCTTTTAAAATATGCTCAAGAGGGCGCGAAAGTGGCAGATAAATCTACGAAATCTACCGTCTTGGTTGTAGATGATAACTTGGCAAATCTTGCTTTGCTCAATGGTATTTTGCAAGAGGAAGGCTTTGAGGTATTGTTGGCTAAGACGGGGCTAATGGCATTAGATATTGCTCAAGAAGCCTCCCCAGACCTGATTTTATTAGACATTACTATGCCTGGGTGGGACGGTTTTGAAACTTGTCAACACATCAAACGTATCGAAAAACTAAATACCATTCCTATTTTATTCCTTTCTGGTTTAACTAACCCCAAAGATCGCTTGCGGGCATTTAATGTCGGCGGGGTGGATTATGTCAACAAACCGTTTCAGCAAGAAGAATTATTAGCCCGTGTACGCACTCATGTTGAACTGTATCGCTTACGAGATAAATTAGAGCTGGAAATTCAAAAACGGGATAATCAACTGCTTGTTTATGCTAATAATTTAGAGCAAAAAGTGATTGAACGGACGCAAGAATTAAAACAAGCTAAAGAACAAGCTGAAACTGCCAATACGGCTAAAAGTCAATTTTTGGCCAATATGAGTCATGAATTGCGAACCCCAATGAATGCGATTATTGGTTACAGCGAAATATTAATCGAAGATGCCGAAGATTTAGGCTTTGAGGACTGTACTGATGATTTGGAAAAAATTCGCTCTGCAGGCAATCATTTACTGGGTTTAATTAACAGTGTGTTGGATTTATCTAAAATTGAATCGGGCAAGATGGAATTATTTTTAGAGCAAATTCAAGTACAAAAACTGGTTCGAGATTTAGAATTAACCGTTAAGCCTTTAATTTCTAAAAAACAAAATCAAATCAAAGTCACGGTAGACAGTAGCCTATCCTTGATTAAAACGGATATAACTAAAACCCGCCAAATATTATTAAATTTATTAAGTAATGCGGCCAAATTCACTGAAAATGGGATTATTAGCTTTAACGCGACTCAAGTGACTAAGCAAAATAGCGATTGGGTGCAATTTGAAATTCGTGATACGGGTATAGGTATGACGGCGGAGCAATTGAAAAAATTATTTCGTCCATTTACTCAAGTTGATGCCTCAACAACGCGGCGGTTTGGCGGCACGGGTTTAGGTTTAGCAATCAGCAAAGAATTTACTGACATGATGGGAGGGGCGATCCATGTTGAAAGTGAGTTTGGTGAAGGTGCAGCGTTTATTTTAACCTTACCAATCAATACAGTAGAAACCGTAGACAAAATTCATTCAGAACACGATACGATTATTGCAAAGGCGCAAGAACTACTTGAAGGTGATGGCATTGTATTGGTTATTGATGATGATAAAGTGGTGCGCGAATTATTAAAAAGCTATCTATCAAAATTAGGCTATGCGGTAGCGGTGGCAGAATCGGGTCGACAAGGTTTACAGCTAGCAAAAAAATTACGCCCTGATGCGGTTATTTTAGATGTCATGATGCCCGAAACTGATGGTTGGCATGTGTTATCTGAGCTGAAAACCGATCCATTATTGGCTGATATTCATGTGATTATGACCTCTATTGAGGAGCATCGAAACCGTGGCTATGCTTTGGGGGCAACTGATTATTTAGTTAAACCTGTGGGACGTGACCAGCTCTCTAACATTTTGGGTAAATATAAAATTGGCGCAAATAACAATGATTTAGTAATGATTGTTGATGATGATTTGATTGTCCGCGAAGCCACAGCGGAATTATTAAAATTAGAAGGTTGGCGTGTATTTAAAGCTGAAAATGGCCAAGTTGCCTTAGATCATTTGGATGATAAAAAACCCAGTTTGATTTTGCTTGATTTACTGATGCCTGTGATGGATGGTTTTGAATTCTTAGACCGAATGCGCGAAAATCCAAGTTGGAGCGATATTGCCGTGGTTGTCTTGACTTCTACTAAGTTGAGTAGCAGTGATATGCAGCGTTTACAAGGCTATGTCGAAACCATTTTCACTAAACAAACTTATGATAAAGGTGATTTATTAGAAAATATTCGTGGTTTGTTAGTCACCGCAACCGCTTCTAATCGTGAGCATGAAGAAGATAAAACCTGTTTTGAAACTGAATTTCCTCCAGCTTCGGTTTTGATGGAAGAATCTCATTGAGTAGCTCAGCTTAAAAATCACTGTTATAGTCGTTTTATTCTAAGATGATACAGGACTGGCAGTCCTAGACTTTAAAACTGATTGATATTTAAATAATAACAGAACTGCCAGTCCTCACACTCAAGATAGAATTGGCTATATAATAGATTATCAGGACTGCTCCCCTCTTACCACAATGGATAGCCCTAGCAATCTATAAAAAACAACTATCCCAATCACGCTTTTAGGCAAATAATAACTTTTGCTCAATTTCTAGTAAAATTTGTGAAACCGATTGATTTAAGAAAGATTGAATCGTGTCCTCACTTAAACTCTGTCCTGCATCTTGCACATCATCCGCTTGAATTTTTAACTTGCCCGTTTCAAGCAAATCTTGTAACACTTTCACTAAATCTGCTGGCTGCTTGCCGCCATCCAAATGTTGCAATATATGCCGAGTGGCTAAACGTAATTGATAACTGTACCCAAAATAATTTGTTACCGTTTTTCCATAATTTGCTTGCCAACGAGATAAAGGTAACCCAATCGATTTTTCTGATAAATGATGAAACGCTTGTGTATAGAGCTGCAAATGGCCTTGCAAATAAATATCTAACAAAAACTGTTTTATGTCTTCTTGTTCAGGTATTGAAATAGATTGTGATAGCTGTTGCTCGACGGATTGGATTAATTCAGAAAAAGACTGAGTTTGTGGATAAGATTCAGCCAAACAATGACATAGCACTTTTAAAAACGGCTGCTCTACTAAACTCACCACATCTGCATGATGGGTTTTAACTAAACTAGTTTCTGCAAAAAACAAGTCTTCAGTCTGTAAACGCTGCAAAGGTGCAGTAAAATACAACTTTTCCAATTGATCAACTTTAATTTCTGCACTCAACGCCAAATCCGCATGACATAAAATGCTTTCCCGATAAGCCCGATTTTTTAAGCCATCCATGTATTGCTCTTGTTGGATAATATCTGAGCTAATGTGATAAATATCGGGGAAATGGTAATTTTCTTGACAGAATTGGATATTGGCATCGGTCACATATTGCAATTGATGTTGTGCGGCGTGTTGCATAAACTGATGAAAATATGGAGTATAATTATTTGGTTCTAAATGTTCGTGGGCAAAATAATCATCTTCCAAATCAATTAAATGAGTTAGTTTTTTCTTAAATTGTAAACTGTGTTCATCAAATCGATTTTCTAGCTGTAATTGTAATTGTTTTAAAAACTGCTTGCCTTGTATTACTCGCTCACCAAAATCAGTCACTTTTTCTAAATGATAAAATAATAAATCACGTATACTCTTATCCTGTTGCCAACCCGGTAAAATATTGTAACTGATGTAAATAATGCCATTTTTTGATAATAATTTAGGCAATAATTGCATCAAATAATCACGTTCTTTGTCTCCAATCCATGAATATAAACCATGGGCAATAATATAATCAAACTGTCCTAATTCTTCAGTTAATTGCAAAATATCAGCTTGCTGAAAATAAACATTATCTAACTGGCAAAATTCTAACTTTTGTTGCGCTAAGTCAATTTGCTGCTGAGCATAATCAATCCCGATTAATTGTGCTTTTGGCATTTGCTGCGCCATAGCAATTAAATTACTGCCGCTAGCACAACCCAATTCTAAAGCCTTAGCATTCCAAATTTCAGGCGGATTTAAGCCCCGCAATGTTGCCAAAGTTGCTAAGTGATAGGGATGCGTTTGTGGATAAACATTTTCAGTATACGGTACAATATCGTAAATATTCTGGGTCATGATGAATTATTTTAAGTTCAAAAAGTTGGATATATGATGAATTTAAAGCTGTATTTAAAATGCTAAGTCATCAATTTATAATAGATGGGAATACTACAAACAATAAATAAGTTATATTTTATCCATTTGGCTATAAATAGTTTTGACATTATGACGGCTTTAAATGGTGAAAATGTGCTACATAGTGCTTATCAAGAAGTGCCTGAGCTTATCTTAACTTGACTTGTTTACCCAAATTTATTACAACGTTTACAAAGAGCCGTGCAGCTATTATGCAGTACAAATAAGCCGATACAAATACTGGCTTCTGAAGTCGGATATGAAAATAATACGGCGTTTAGCACTGCATTCAAAAAACGATTTGGTATGACACCTGTTAAGTATCGTTTCACATCCAGTTTAAATTGATATGATACTGAGATCACTTTACACGGCTGGCCAAAGGTAAAAAACACTTATTCTTTATACTTTTCAAGTATCTTTTTATTATTGAATTTCAAAGGATTACAGATATTAGATAGTATGCTCAATCACAGTACAATCTGGCATTTTCAGCAGCGTTTGTCAGAAAATGGATGAATACAGAGCTTGTTTGAATAGCTCAAAACGCAAGCACTCAACAAAATTAAACCAGCTTATATTTCATTTCGAGAGTAGCCCTTTACTCTGTTGAATTAAGCCCTTTTTATTTGAACAAAATTGTAGATACAAAACTCTGTAATTTACTGCTACAATTTGATTTTTTCCTATCTAATCGTTACAATCCATTCCCCCAAAGTGAGGAGATTATAATAAAAATGCGTCAACCATTAATAGCGGGCAACTGGAAGATGAATGGCTCAAAAGCCAGCATCGACACTTTACTTGAAGGCATTAAACAAGGCATGGGCAGTGTAGAAC
>JADGDW010000293.1 GCA_016744725.1 Candidatus Albibeggiatoa sp. nov. BB20
CCTCTACATTTCTCGATTACACTATCAGTAATCTGCTGCATAGCAGTTCTAATCCTTTCTATATCTTTAATAATATAGCCTGCGGTAACATCTTGATTATTGGTATGATTCAATAGTCTTTTGATTGTATATTGTGAAATGTCCAAATTTTCCGCAATCGTTGCAAAAGTACGGCGTAAATCATGACAAGAGAATTCAATCCCAGACTGTGATTGCACCAAATTTATTTGATGTCGAGACTCAACAATCGGCTTATTTTTGCGTCCTTCAAATACCCATTGTGAAGTTGAACCTTGTAATCGCGCTTCAAGTAAATTTTGTAAAAAATCACTTAAAGGCAATGTATGAGGCTGTGAATTTTTGGTTTCAATAATTTTTATTGTGCCTGAATCTAAGTCCACATTATCCCAATTTAAAGTCGCCGCTTCCCGTTTCCGTAGCCCCGTTAACAGTAGCAAAATAAAATAATCTCGATGTGTGGTATTAGATAAATTTTGCACCGCAGACCACCAAATGGGTAATTGCTGAGCCTTAATTAATCTCTCTCTCCGCGCCACAATACGCCATTGACGCTTATCACTAAGCACAGTAACGGGGTTGTCTGTGAATAGACGATTACCTTCATTGTCTTCATAAGCAGCATTAGCAAAATTGAGCAATGATCTTAAAAAACGCATACTTAAATTAGCATAAGCTTCACCACGCTCAGCACATAATTTCTCATAATAGCTAGAAACCATAGGCTTTTTAATGTCGAAAATTTGCTTGTGATGCCACGATTTAAAAACAGCTTCAAAACAATTGCCGTAATCATAACGAGTATGTGGCTTCAATTGACGTTCTTGCATAAATTGGTTAAATGCTTGTTGCAAAGTGACTGTTCTAGCCCGTTCTTGCTGTTTTTGCTGGTTTGGATTAATTCCCATTGCCATATCAGCGAGCAATTTTTTGGCTTGAATTCGTGCTTGATCTGGACTAAATACCCCATGTTTACCAATCGTTACTCGGCAAGTTTTACCCCGTACTGACGTTTCCACAATATAGGTTTTGCTGCCTTTAGTAGCGCGTAATGCAAATCCTTTTAGCTCTGGGTCGCGGTAAAAAACTTGTCCTTTCTCTGGAAATGGTAATTTATCAACATAAGATTTAGTCAATTTTTTCATATTTAATCCGTTTTTCGTTTCACTTGTAACTTCAAGGTTTTGTTCTCACGTTCCAATTCATCTAAAGCACGGGTCAATAATATAGGTACTGCTACTGCTAAATTACCCAAAACCATCGACTGTAAGCGTTTAAATTGCTCATCATTCAACGGCACGGTAAGTCGATAAGCCACTTCAGAGCGGCTGCCGCGCCCAATAACTTGAACCAAAGGCTCATTGCCTGCCCTTTCTTCTAAGTATTGGATTTTCAAAGTATGTTTGCAATCCTTCTTATTCAACTTTGGCTTTTCAGAATTTGGAAATAAATCTGTGGTCTCTTTATTACTCATACCCTACCTCCTGCAAATAAAAAACTAAACAACGTCATTATAGCTATTAACACTATCAAAGTCATTGACGTTATTAACGCTTAAACAGTAAATAGCTTGAATAGCGTTATTTAAATATTTAAGATAAAATTTTATAGCACTCTATATCCTAGGAGAAAAAACAATAAAACTGAAAATTCATATTTAATAGAGCTACTAAAGCCTTTAAAGCTACTAGAGCTTATTGCTTTATAAATAAAATGTGTTTAATAATTCTGATTTGATAAAAGTGTGGTTACGCAAGATGCTAAATTTAAGAATAATGATATTTGGGATAGGAAATAGAGCTAAAAAGTATTTCCAATAAAATTGGATAACTAGAACAATATAAATACCAAATATTCCGTCTAAATTAAAGAAATAGTAAAAATATAACCCCGTTGATGTCCAGTTATTAAAAAATGACTGAAAAAACGACCAATACAATAAT
>JADGDW010000014.1:0-26071 GCA_016744725.1 Candidatus Albibeggiatoa sp. nov. BB20
GCTATCAATTATTTGCGTAAAGCTAAATCTATACAGAATGAAGAATATATAGCTAAACATTTAATTATAGCTTTATGGATTAGTGGTGATAAAAACGCAGCTAATGCAGAATTAGAGAAAGCAATACTGGATTTCCCTGATTTAGAAAAAGGGTTACATCAACTTATGCAAGAACTAAAAGATTATGCGCCATAAATTTCAATCAAGAATGGCAAAAATACATGGGCAACCGTCCACATGAAAAAACCTGCCCCGACCTACCCACAGACACCCTAGGCGCAATAGAACTCGCCGCAGAAGCCCGTGAACTCCTTGAAAACGGCGAAACCCAACAAGCCAAAGCCAAATTCAAACAAGCCAGAGAATGGGATAACAATGTGGTGTGGGGCGACGAGGAGATTTGAACAGGATGTAACAGATTGAAGGATAAACAGGATTAAAAATAAAAAATCTTATCCATCCCATCGTGCATTTAATTTTGTCCTACACTAATAAAACTAACTGATTGTTGATAACAAGGAAAAAATCATGCAAGTACAACTAAAGCCTGACTTTGAAACCATCTTAAAACCACTAGGCTATCAAACAGTCGAATTTTATCTCGCAGCCAGTCTATACCATGCACATAAAATTAGCTTCGCAACCGCAGCATCTTTAGCAGGTATGGGTTTTGACACCTTTTTAAACCAGCTACAAGAACAATTTGATGTTGGCTTTATCATGACTAATAAATCAGTTGAACAAGATTTAACAACTGTAGATAAAATCATACAAGCTCACTCATGATACTCGTATCTAACACAAGTCCAATTATCTTTTTAGACAAACTAAAAGCCCTGCACCTTCTATCAAACTGCTTCAAACAAATATTGATCCCAGCAGCAGTTCACCAAGAATGATATAACTTAGATTTACCATTACTATAAATCTGAACTAATCTGTTAGTTCAATTTATTCACATCGTCATCAACTCAGCAATGAAACATTGTCTGACAAGTCTGTTATGTGCGTTTAGGTGGGCTGTAACGTGTCCACACCATAGGTTTTAAGTTTAGAGCTGCATTGAGGTCACGGTCAATTTCTAAACCGCAATGACAATGATACGTTCTGTCACTTAAACGTAACTCTGTTTTAATTTGACCGCATTGTGAGCATGTTTTAGAACTTGGAAAGAATCGATTGGCAATAACCAGTTCACAATTGCGTAGTTTAGCTTTGTATTGTATCTGTGTTCGTAAATAGCCAAATCCTGCATCAATGATGCTACGTGCTAACTTATGATTCTTCACCATGCCTTTAACATTTAAGTCTTCAATCACAATGCGGTCAAAATGGCGAGTCAAATAATCACTTAATTCATGTAATACGGCTTGTCTTTGATTGCTAATATGAAAATGTAGTTTTGCCACTCGGAGCTTGGCTTTTGCTCGTAATGCAAAAGAATCATTGATATCTTTCTTTTTAAATTGCGGAAATCCTGCTTTTTGTTTGGCTTTAACACGTCTAAAAAAGTGCTTGTAGGCATTATCTAAATCATCAATCGCATTACGAGTCACACGGCTAGAGACTTCTGTATACCATTCGAATTGCGGGCGGATTGTTTTGATACAATACTGGTAAGCGGCAGATTTAGACCATTTGTTATCTTTGAAATAAGCGAGTAATTGATTGTAACAATGGCGACGTGAACCGCAAGCTTTATCTAAATAGACAGCTTGTTCCTTTGTCGGTCTGAGTTCAACTTTATGCGCTAACAACATCATTCAAAGCTTCCATTAACTTCTTATGGCTACGACTACCATGTAAGCGAGCAGAAAATACGGTGATGATTTCCAATACTGGGCAGGACTTGAACCTAGTATCTTTGCAGCTTCACTTATTTTTACAAGTTTTTTAACATTAGTACATAATAGTGAAAATTAGTGTAGATTTCATGTTGCAGTTATTACCCCGTTACCCTCAACTTACCTGAAGCCGTCTACAATAACCTATACCAAATTGCCCAACAAAAAGGACTGAGTTTAGAAAAACTAATTACAGAATGGCTATCTAATTTCAATCAACCAATAGAAACACAATCAAATAATCCATTAGCTCAATCACCTGCTTTTGGTATTTGGAAAGACAGAAAAGATTTAGAGGTAGAATCATATATTGATGAATCAAGACAAGGACGTTTTGAATGCTAGTAGATTCTGATGTACTGATTTGGTTTCTAAAAGGAAACACCAAGGCTTTAACCAAATCACAACAACTTGATAAAATTGAAATATCAGCGATTAGCTATATGGAACTTATACAAGGAATGCGTAATAAACAAGAACTACAAGCTTTACAAAAGACAATACAACAATTCCAATGGCAGATAATCCCGTTAGATAAACAAATTTCAGACTATGCAACCGATTATGTAGAGCAGTTTTTTCTCAGCCATTCACTTCGGTAGGCTGAGGCTTTGATTGTTGCAACTGCTGTAAAATATAACCAAATATTATTAACTGCAAATGATAAACACTACAAAATGATTAGCGAATTAAAATTAGATATTTTTCGCCCGTAATTATTATGCTCCCATATTTTCCTGTGTAGGAGTCTCTCTCTTACCTTGCTATCAAGCTTAGTTTGGTAGTATATGTCCAAGAAGCTCTGCTTCAAATGTGCAAACAGAACTTGCAAGGCAGGCACTATCAAATCGAATAACAAGTTAGCCACAGAAAACACCGAAGCCCACTGATGATGCACTTCAATCAATCCTATCAATAATCTTGACTCAGACAGCTAACAAAAACAATGCTATAGTTAGCTTATTCCCAGCTACCCAGAGTAAAAACATGCAGAATATAGAACTAAACAGACTGCCATTACAAGCCCCAACTGAATTACTAGACTTCTATGAATTTCTATTACAAAAATACAACCTAAAAATAACCAATTTGAACAATTTTTATCAACACCAATAGAAGTAGAACAATTACAAAACTGGACAAGAGAAGAACTATAGTCAATTTCCTATAAAGTGATATTTATAGTAATGCACTAGAAATGGCTTTAGAAATATCATGAATTTCACGCCGTATATTTTTAACGTTCATTTTAAGGGCAGCCCAAGCGTGTTCAATGGGATTGAAATCGGGAGAGTAGGAAGGCAAAAAGAGTAACTGACATCCGTGTTTGTTCAACCATTTGAGCTAAGGTCTTAGATTTATGAAAAGACGCATTATCGAGAATAATAGTAAAGCCTTTTCCAACAGCAGGTAGCAAGGCATTTTTGAAGTAAGCTTCTATGACATGTTGGTTACAACTGCCTTCAAACATCATGGGTTCAATGAGCTTCCCATTTAGCAAACCTGCAATTATATTGATGCGGCGTTTGCGTTTGCCAGAGATAAGCAAGGCTAACTGTTGTCCTCTTTCTACCCAGCCATGCTCTCTACATATCCCTTGCTCTATGCCTGTTTCATCCATATAAATAATCTTTGAGTCATCTATTTCTCTCAATATTCTTGTCTTTGTTGCTCATCTCTTTCCGCATACTGAAGTGTTTTTTTTATACACGATGTTTAATGCTTTCAAGTTTTTATGGATAGTACTTGCTGATACCCCAAACTGCTGCCCTACTTCTGATAATAACTGATCGGGGTGGCTTTTTATATATTCCCTTAATTCTTCTCGGTTCACCTTTCTTAACCATTTTGTTCGTTGTTTATTCTTTACATGACCTTCCACGGCTTTCTTTTTTTTCCAACGGTTTATACTCGCTGTGCTTACTTTAAATATCTTGACCGCCTGTTTTACTTTGCCTCCTTCTTCTATGTACTCTAACACTCGTTCTCTTAAGTCTTCGCTATGCCCTTTATTCATCTGCTTTTAGCCTATTTTCATTAACAATACATATTTTATATCACTTGAATGGAAATTCACTATACCCCTATATCCTTATCAAAACTATTCAGAGTATTACTAATGGAACTTTATTAAAATTTTATCTATTATTAGACTTCTTTATAAATATGTTTAAGATGCTATAGCAAAATTAAAAATGTTTGTTAAAAATGCTAACTACTTTAAAAAGAAGGAGATGTAGAAATGACTGAGCCAATGACGGTACAGCGCACACCTGAAAAGGATGCAAAAACCTGTGTTTTTATGCTTGTTACTATATTAATTCCTGCAATATTCACACTCTCTTCTATAGATATTGCCCGTAAAACTATTGATTTGGATAAATTTTCTAATCCTAGCCCATATAGTTATACATGGAGCTTAAGTTTATTTATTATTCCTATGCTTGTAATTGGCTGGTGGTTTTTAACCCATCCTAGTTATCACTCCCAACGTAAAGCCTTTTGGATTACAATCTTTACATTAGTTCCACTTGGATTTCTGCTGGATTTCTTATTCGGCTCACTGTTTTTTATATTTCCTAACGAAGGTGCTACGCTGGGTATTAAAGTACCTGTTGTGCCTTTTGATGGTTCTACGGTTCCTATCGAAGAGTTTGCCTTTTATATTTTTGGGGTTGCTTTTACATTGCTTTTTTATCTATGGGGTGATGAGTTTTGGTTTGGCGCATATCGAGTGCCTGACTACAAAGCGGAGACCTCAAACTTAAAAGTATCTAATGTTATTAAATTCCATCCTCGTTCATTAATTATTGGTATTGCCCTCATTATCGCAGGCATTGTTTATAAAAAGTTTTTCTCAGGATCACCAGAAGGTTTCTCAGGATATTTCACTTTTTTAGTTATTATTGCGATTATGCCAAGTGTTGTCTTGTTTAGAACTGCATTACCCTTTATTAACTGGCGTGCTTTTAGTCAAACTTTATTCATTATGTTATTAATTTCTATCATATGGGAAGCTTCATTAGCAGTCCCATATGGCTGGTGGGATTATAATCATGAACAAATGCTTGGGATTTTTATTTTTGGTTGGACAAACTTACCAGTGGAAGCAGCTTTGCTGTGGATTGCTGTAAGTTATACAACTGTGATTGTGTATGAGGTATTTAAAATTATAGTAGCTTTAGACAAGCCTTTCTTTGATGCTCTTTTTAGAGATAGTCAGCAATAAGACAAATGTAGCAATTCCAAGGGGTCTACCAACTTTGGAATTGTTATTATCTTAATCGAACTGCCAACGCAATTGTAAGTAACCACCTCGTTCTACTTCTGTAGAAAGTGTATTAGCTCGATCAGCAGCAAATTGAAAATGTCTTTTATCTAATAAATTTTGGCCTACAATAGATAATTCTAAATTAGGAGTCACATCCCAAGCAAAGCGTGCATCTAATATAGTATAATGCTTGATTTTTCCAGTACTTGGATTGTCAGAGTTGCCTACAAACTTTAACCATAAATCAAGTTTAGTATCAGTTGTTACATCTAACGCAGAACGCAAAGATAATTGATGTGTGGGGTCTTTCACTTCAGCACCATCAACTAAATCGTCTTGGCCTAAGCCTTCCATATTTATATAAAAAATATTATAGGCAAGATCAACTGACCAATTTTCTGTAGTTTGCCAAGTTGTAGCGAATTCAATCCCAAAAGTATCCGCTACTACATCATCTATATTTCTACTTGCCATTACAACTCTATTCACATCAAAATTTATATCTTGTTGGACCTGGGATAAATTTTTATACTGATTATAGAATGTGGAAATATCTATAAACCAGTCTTCATTAATTTGTTGTCTTAGACCCAACTCATAGCTTAAAACATCTTCAGAGGGCTTGTTCTCATTCCCAAAACCTTGGAAAATAAATGGTATTGGATAAAAAGGGTTTTGATTATCTGGAATGGCTAAGCTTAATTCAACATGGAGTTCTGATCGTGAAGGAATTCTCACTGCACGAGAAATTGCAGCCCAAAAAGATTGACGTTCATTAGGCATGTATAATAGACGAATATTAGGTTGACTCTCCCAACCCGTAAAACTGTTATGTTCAAATTTACTACCAAAAGTTAGTTTCCAACGTTCAGGTACAAGTGTTAATGAATTTTGAATAAATAGGCTAATAAGATTGCGATTTAAACGAGAAGGTTCATAGTGCACGACAGGTGTATCGGAAATTTTATCATGTATCACACGATAGCCCATTCCCCAAATAATTTCATTGCGCTCATTTAAATTAAATCGATGTTGTAAGTCAAAATCATATTTTTCTATAGTAAATGCGGCAGAAATACCATTATATTTGTTTCGGTTATAGTACATCTGAATACTTAAATCAGAAGTTTCTGAAAATTGATGCTCCCAACGCCCAAGTATATTGGCTGTGGTTATACCCTGCACTTCTGATTGAAATGTATTTACTGCACTGGGTTGATGATTATCAGCATTATAGTAGTCACCTTGTACAGTAATATTATTTTGCTCTAGCTCAAAATCAGTACGAAATCCCACACGATTTCCTGACCACGCATCATATAAAGTATCTACACCAAAATTATCTCTCTTATGGCTTTTTGTATAAATTTTATAATATCCATTCTCTCCAATTTTTCCACCATAACGTGCTGTTGCAATGTATTTATCTTCTGTACCCGTGATAATGCTTAAAAGCCCACCTTGCGTATCCTGAGTTTTCTTGGTAATTATGTTGACAACTCCATTGACTGCATTTGATCCCCAAACAGTACCACCGCTACCCCTAATAATTTCGATACGCTCAATATCTTCTAATACCGTATCTTGTGCATCCCAGAAAGTACCAGAAAATAATGGAGAATATGTATTTCTACCATCAATTAATACTAATAGTTTATTTGCATAATAATCATTGAACCCACGAGCAGACACCGCCCAACCATGAGAATTAACTCTGTTGACTTGTATTCCAGGAGCAAGTCGTAATACATCAGCAATATGCGTAGCTCCTGAACGCATAATATCTTCTTGGGTAATGATAAAAACAGCCGCTCCTGTTTCAAATATTTTTTGAGGACGTTTATTGATTGAAGTAACAACTTGAACATTCATTAACTCTGCTAATGTCATTTCTGACAAGCTCTTAATGGACAGGTATTCCATATCTGTTACTGCATACAGCACTTTTGATATCGACATAAAAACGAAAATAAGGTATAAGAAAAGTGATTTTTTACGCATAAGTGCTCCTAACTCCTAGAATGACGCTTATATTATTTTAAGATAGATAGTTAAGAGGTAAATTATGAAAAAGACATTTCTATCCCCATTAGAAATTGCCGTTTTACTGCTCTTTGTTCTAGGCCTTACTACTAATTACTTTTTTACCCACTACCCACCTCTATTCATCATACTCGTATATATCATAGGTATTAGCTTTGAATATATGACTAGAAGCTTATGGATATATGCAAAAAGTGTTCAACATTCCATATTTACTGTTAAAGGTGTTAATTTGATTTTAGGCTTTGGTTGGGTTGGAAGTATGCTAATTGGCTTAGCCTTTTCTAACTATATACAAAGCTTGCTTCACTTCAACTATTTTTTCATTGCTATGGTCATAGGTATTGGCATTATTGGCAACTTAATAGAACAGTTATATTATGTTATAGGCTTATTTAGCTATGATATGAAGAAAAAAATATTATGGTTTTTTGGTTGTCCTACTGTAGTACTGGATATTCCTTTATCTGTACGAGTTGGATATTTTTATACGCAGCCAATAACCATGTATATTTTACTAAAGCTGACAGCATTTTTAACTCCATTTATGCCGTATTGGCTTGTTTAATATTTCTTGAATTTAAAAATAAATCTGTGATGGTATAGATCATAGGTTTTAGCAAAACATAAAAACACTTGTCAACTGAAATTATACCTCTATAGCTTACTGGTTTTATTTGTTATAGCACGTAATTTAAGCTGTTAATTTCGACTAAGAATAGCCAATAGTTTTTCTCTGTAACCTTTCTTACAAAACCCTTCAATAAGCTGCTTTAAAGCCTACATAAATTAATGTTACTTCCACCTCTAAGAAAATAAATACTTGTTTAAATAGATAAAAATAAACCAATTCAAGATTGGCACACTTTATGTTCATGAGGATAAGTACAAGCATTAGCATTCCTCAACATGGAGATTGTCATGTCTGAGTATTTACTGATATTAGTCGGCACGGTGCTGATTAATAACGTTATCTTGACAAAATTTTTAGGTTTATGCCCATTTATGGGTGTATCAAATAAACTCGACACAGCGTTAAGCATGGGATTAGCAACGACTTTTGTTCTGACCCTAGCCTCAGTTGCAGGTTGGTTATTAGAGCATTTTTTACTAAAACCATTTGAAATTGAATTTTTACGCATTTTGGCGTTTATTTTAGTTATTGCTGCGGTGGTGCAATTCACAGAAATGGCGATTCGCAAAACCAGCCCTGTCCTATATCAAGTATTAGGGATTTTCTTACCGCTGATTACGACAAACTGTGCGGTACTTGGTGTTGCATTACTCGCGATTCAAGAAGACCTTGGCTTTATTCAAAGTGCGGTATATGGATTTGGCTCAGCAATGGGCTTTACTTTGGTTATGGTGATTTTTGCGGGTTTACGTGAACGCTTAGCGGTTTCAGCAATACCTTATGCGTTTTCGGGAATGCCTATCGCCTACATTACTGCGGGTCTATTATCTATGGCATTTATCGGCTTTAGTGGTCTGAAATTTTCCTAGGGAGTAGCAACAATGGTCTTGCAAGCAGAAGTCTTATTTGCAGCAATCTTTAGCCTAGGCATCATGGGTACAATATTGGGTTTTGCACTGGGTTATGCCGCAAAGTTTTTTAAAGTTGAACAAAATCCAATGATTAACAAAGTGATTGCCATCATGCCCGGTTCAAACTGTGGTCAATGTGGTTATCCCGGTTGTACACCTGCAGCAGAAGCGGTGGTCAATGGGGAAGCAGCAGCAACCTGTTGTCCTCCCGGTGGTAAAGTTTTAGCCCAAGAAATTGCTGAATTACTCAATATTTCCCTTGATTTATCTCAAGTCGAAGATAAACCACCAATGTTGGCACAAGTAGATGAAAATCATTGTATTGGTTGTGCACGGTGTATTAAAAAATGTCCAACTGATGCGATTATCGGCGCAAATAAACAAATTCATGCAGTGATTCAAGATGCGTGTACAGGTTGTGAAGCATGTATTGATGTGTGTCCAACGGAATGCTTACAAATGCATCCGATTCAAACCACATTGAAAACATGGCATTGGGATAAGCCTGATGTTTCGATTAAACCTGATTTACCGTTAGCGGCTTAAGGAGCACATCATGCAACTGTTTAAGTTTCGAGGCGGTGTCCATCCAGCCGATAATAAAGCCGCAACCAATAGCCAAGAAATTGTGTCTATGCCGTTGCCTAAGCATTTATATGTACCGTTACAACAGCATATTGGCGCACCTGCCAGACCTGAAGTTAATGTCGGTGATACCGTTTTAAAAGGTCAATTGCTGGCACACAGTCAAGGTATGATTTCCGCCCCGATTCACGCGCCCAGTTCTGGAACAGTGATTGAAATTGGTGATAAGCCAGCACCACATCCCTCAGGCTTACCCGTGCGCACCATTGTGATTGAAACCGATGGCGAAGACCGCTGGATTGATGATGTCAAAAAGTTAGATGATCCATTTTCTAAATCCACCAATGAGATTGCAACCCGTGTTGGTGCAGCAGGCATTGTCGGTATGGGTGGTGCGACCTTTCCATCTGCGGTGAAATTAAAACTCAGTGCACGCAATGATATTCATACCCTTATTTTAAATGGTGGTGAATGTGAACCGTATTTAAGCTGTGATGATCGAATCATGCGCGAACACCCTGAACAAATTGTCGATGGGGTACGCCTTATTTTACATACGATTAAAGCCCAGCGTGCGTATTTAGTGGTTGAAGATAATAAGCCTGAAGCGTTTGATGCTTTAGAAAAAGCTTGTCGACACATAGGTAATATTGAAGCGGTTAAAGTGCCAGCGCGTTATCCCATGGGTTCTGAAAAACATATGATTCAGGCTGTCACAGGTTTAGAAGTACCTGCTGGTGGTTTGGGTGCAGATATTGGTGTGCTAGTGCATAACATGGGAACGGCGTATGCGATTCATCGAACAGTGCGTGAAGGTCGTCCATTGATTTCGCGTGTAGTGACCGTGGGTGGTGGCGCAATGAAACAGCCACAAAATGTAGAAGTCCTCATTGGTACGCCATTAAGGGATGTGGTTGATTTTTGTGGTGGTTTGGTTGATGAAGCTGAACGGATTGTGATGGGTGGGCCTATGATGGGGCAAAGTATGCCGAGTCTTGATGTGCCTGTGGTTAAGGGTACAAGTGGCATTATCGCACTTACCAAACCTGAAACCATTCAAACTGATCCATCCCCTTGTATTCGTTGTGGCTCATGTGTTCGGGCTTGTCCTTGTGGGCTTGTGCCGTTGCAAATGGCAGCTCATGCTAAAGCGGGTAATTTGGATAAGGTTGTGGAATTTGGTTTAGTCGACTGTGTTGCTTGTGGTTGTTGTTCTTATGTCTGTCCTTCGCATATCCCATTGGTGCAATATTTCAATTATGCCAAAGGTGAACTCGCTGCACGTCAACAAGCCAAACATAAAGCAGAAGAAAATCGCAAACTGATTGAATCCAAAAATCAGCGTGTCGAACGTGAAAAGCAAGCCAAAGCAGCGGCCGCCGCAGCACGAAAAGCTGAAGCCGCAGCAAAAAAAACAGCACGTGAAGCAGCTAAAAAGAAAAAAGAACAAGCTGAGGCAATTGCAGCAGAATAGTTTTTAAAGCAGGATTGCCAGTCCTCAATCAGATAAAAGTATTAGCGAGTGTACTTGTTGTTAGATTCTTTAAGGAGAGACTTTTTATGATTCTACAAAAATATCAAGAATCAGATTTATTTTTTAATGCTAATTTTTTTGCAGAAAGCAGTACAGCAGGTTTATCTGCTTATCGTGGTGAATTGGTCTTGTCAGCAGGCGAGCAAGGCGATGTCAAAGGCAATAAAAAAACGCCAAAACAACTTGTTTATGGTGCAGTTTTGTTGGGCGATGATAAATTAAAAATGGTCATTGGTTGGTTGGATAAAGTGGCTGAATTGACTGATTTTACTGCGAAATATAAAGCGGATTTGGCTGATGACTGTATTGTCATAATGTATGTGATTAATGCGAAAGACTCTGCATTGTTAGAAATTGATGGCGTGAAAATCACCATGATTCCAATGGCAAGTGGTGTACCTTGGAATGAAGCATTGGATGAAGCTGGTTTAGAAAAGAGCGATTTTAAAGGCCAATCTTCTGCGGATAAAGTGGTGACTTTATATGATGAAATGAAGAGTTATAAGCCTAAATTTCCACAAGCGTCTTTAGATGATGTAATGGTGGTTGCAACTGATCGTGTTCGTGAAAACTGGGGCGCGATTTAATCATTTATTGAATTTTCTCCGTTGGTTCGTTGTAAAGTCTTCCTAACTCTGCTCAATTTGAGAGGAAGGCTTTTTTTATCTCTCCTATTTTTCTAAAATTCTGATTCAGACAAAATATCCTGTCTATCTTTCAATCCGTTAAACCCTGTTCAAAAGGATTAATAATTAAAAGTTGCTTTTTAATATTTTGATTGTGCTGCATATCTTCATTGTATAATGCCGAACAGTCATTTTCTAAAGCACTGGAAACAATTAATGAACCCCAAAAAGATAAGTTATGTTCAGAGCGCAACTGGTAAGCGAAAGAATAAGTTTGAAAGCCAATAGGAGCAATGATAGAAATAGATGGATGTGACAATTATATGGGTATTAATGAGTTGTTCAAACAGTGATATTGTTATTGTCCTTTATTAAGAAGTGTTTTTATTTTAGCATATAACGCAGCTTTGGCTTTTCATGTCATGGGTTCATTTGTTGTGAATTAGCCTTTCATTAGAATAACTTAACCTGAGTTCTTTTAAATAAAGTCTCTAAGCACAATAACCAAAAAAGACATGTCTCTTCATTTTTGCGTAAGATGTCCGCGACATTCAATTCTCTTCATAATTATCAACCAAAGATAACATCATCTCTGGAATAGCCTCAGAAGCGCCTAAATAAGCCATAATATTGATTTTAATTTGTGGATATTGGGTTTGTTTAGCTGCCACTTCTTCAGGAATATCTTGCTGCACATGTCGCCCAGCCGACAGAAAATAAGGTAATAGTAAAATATCTGTTGCACCTTGCCTCACACATTGATCAATCGCATCACCAATGCTGGGTTCAGCTAATTCTAAAAACGCATGAGCAATGGACAGATATTTGCTGCAGGCTTTTTCTCTAATAATTTGGGTTAATTGTTGGACTTCTAAATTGGATTTGGGACGACGACTTCCATGCGCGACAATCAATAAACTCGTAGCACTCATTTAAGTTGACACCTGTGTTGTGACTTGCTTAGCATTATTTAACTGTATATCATAGCATACAACTACTTGATTCAATATTAAAAAGTATTAATATTATTATCAATTTAGAGTAGACATAGGGATATGTTATAAAAAAAACATGCTTCATTATCAATATGTTAAAAGTTGCATTCGCTATCAAGCCTATCAGTTTCAGTTGACTATGCTCACTGAGCAGCAGTATTTTTTGTTAAAACAATTTATTAGCACACTGGGTGAGAACACTAATCCTGTCGATTTCCCTGTTTTACATATCAAGCATACCCTATTTTTTATTGATGTCCCAAACTATGGTTTTCCCTATTTTAAGCTAACGTTTTATAAAACCACACCAGCACTGGAAGTTGAATACTATTTAAATAAAATCAATAACTTCCTAAATAAAATACTTTCAAAGGAGGAGGTAACATAATGGGAGAGGACATTTTACATGTAATTAATACCATGGATTTGTTTATCAAGCTTAATGAAAAGCGTAAATTGGAACAACATGATGAAGTTGAACATCATTTGATTGCAAGCAAGCTTGGTATCTTATTCGCGCTTAACTCAAATAGTTATGTTAACTTTAAAAGTGAATTTGTCGAATTAAATGATGCCCAATTGGGTACTTTAGAACATATTTTTAGTGAACATTTCAACACAGAAATGTCAGATGAAATTCAATCTATGTTAATGACCCCAATACAGATGGAAGAGGAAATTGCCTCCAATATTCCAAAATCGAATGAACGACATACAGGCTTTTTTGGCAAATTGAGAAGCTTTTTTTCTGGCAAACCAACAATGGCCTAACCGTCTGATTCAAGGAGGTAATAATGACTGATTATCAACCGAATATTGTACATCAAGGCGGACAAACTCTGATTGGTGGCTTAAGCCGTGTTTTTCATTGCAATCACTATAATGCGCATTTGCAAATGGTGGTACAGATGACTAAAGGGATACCAAATCATGAACCTGAACGTTTATTAGTCGATGCTGCAACGCCGTTAATTCAACATCTACAGCAAGGTGGCTACTCTCAAGATGATTTAATTCAGGAATTTGCGTTGTGTGGTTTTGGGGTTTTGCAACAGTATGATGACAATACTTGGTATACCCCCCATTCCCATTATGGTGAAACGACTTATTCGCATGGCAAACCTGCCAAAAGCTGTTTTTTTAATAGTGGTTATATTCAAGCCTTAATTAATCAACAAGTTGAAGAATTTGAATGTCAGATGTTGGGTGCAGAGCAAGATAAATATGTCACGACAGGGCAGCCACTCCAAGTAAGCCATTATTTAACGCTGGATCAACCGTTACAAACTGATGTACCTGCACGGTTTGATTTTGATGGTTGTCAACATTTAAACACCCGGGTTGATGAAGCTGAAATTTTGGCAGCGGTACAAGGTTTGCCACTGTATGGGCGTATGGAAGAAGGTGAAACAGGTTTAATTGATGCGTTTGGCGTGGTGCTAACCAATCATTTTTCAGACTACTATAACCGTATTTCGTATGAAACCTATTTTGCAATGCGCCAAGCAGGCTTGCCAGAGGAAGATAGCAAAGAGATGTTTATCCAATCAGGACATATCTGTGCATTTAACACCTTTGGTGGCATTATGAGCAGTCCAGAATGGCACGCAGTAATTGAACCGATGTGTGATAGTCGTGAAGACTGGTTTCATGGCATGATTGCGGTTATTAATGCTTTAGGTTGGGGCTTATTCCGTGTTGAAAAAATTGATATAGAAAAAGAGCTTATTATCCGAGTGTACAATTCATATGAAGGGATTGGTTTTCGGCGCATATATCCTGCAACTGATGAGAAGAATATTTCATTTTTAGGTATGGGTGGGGTATTGGGCTTAGCGCATTTGTTGTGGAAAGTGGATATTCGAGAAAAGCCAACCTTGAATCACGAATTCTATGTAACCCAGTTCAATAATCCTGAAAAACGTTACAATGTGGTGCAAACTCATGCTATTGCAGCAAATGACGAGTATGATCGCTTTGTAGTGTATAAATAGAACTTAACTTCGATTGCCAGTATTAGAAACCCATCGGCAATCGAACATGAAGATTACACACACCCTGTTGGTTTAGGTAAGCCTGCATAACGTGCAGCTTGTTTTCCTGGCCCATAAGGAAACAAAGTATACAAATATTTGCTATCCCCTTTGTCTTTACCTAATTCTGTTTTAGCTAATTTTGTTAAAGCTCGCATCGCTGGCGCAGTGCCATTGTCTTCGTAGAATTTTCTAATCAGATTGATGACTTCCCAATGTGAGTCACTTAGCTCTAAATCATCACGTTTAGCCAATTCTGCTGCTAAATCCTTTGACCAATCGGATAAGTTTACTAAATAGCCTTGATCGTCAGTTTCAATACTTTGACCATTAATTTCTAAGTCCATGTAAGCCACCTTATAAAAGTTGATTATTTAACTAGGATATTGGAGCATACAATAGTATTTCCGAGTAATATTATCAAATAAATTCTGTTTATGTATGAGCAGATGGAACTGATTTAAGCTCTTTAAACATGATTAAAATCATGTCTTGAGTGTGTATAATTCTATTTTAAGATGATACAGGACTGGCAGTCCTAGATTTTAAATCTATTTGATATTTAAAGTATTTCAGGACTGCCAGTCCTCACACTCAAGATGGAATTGACTTAGAACTTACCCTGTTGTCATTTCAAGATTGCTTAAGGCTTTTCAACAACCCAATGGGCAAAATTAAGATTATCGGCACGTTGCTGTTGCAAAATTTTGAAGCCAACTTTTTCCAATAACCAACTCATATCTTCTAACGTATAACGGTTGTGCTCTGAGAAATGATTAAACATATTGATTAGTTTTTGTTCTGGCAATGTGGTATCAATAATGTCAGTCTCGTACATGTGTTGTAAATATATTTCAAGTGGTGCACGTACCCAATCTAAAATTAAACCACGCTGTCCTGACTTCAAACAACGATACATATCTTTGAGCGCGTAAATAGGCTGTACCATTTCATGCAGCACGAAAGAAGTTAAAAAGGTGTCAACACTATCGTTAGCTAGATTTAAATTGGCTTGATTCAAATCATGTTGGATGACTTCGCAAATGCCCGTATTGATTTCGGTAATCATATAAGGCATACATTCCACTCCAATCAATTTAGCTTGAGGTAGACGCACGTGTAATTGTTCAAAAAATTGAGCTGGGCCACAACCAAAATCACACACGGTAGCATCATCTGATAATGTAGGTTGTATCCACTGTTGCCAGATTTGCCAAAATCCATCATCAAAACGATTGGGGGCATTTTGTTTCATTGCCGTAACAAACGTTTCAGTATCACCATGATGTCGAGCAAGTAACTCCATTGCATCACTCATAAATTAAACTCCATTTGCTATAAACTGGATTCAGGACTGACAATCAATTTTTTAGGTTGCCAATCCTAGCAAAATAACAATTGCTCACAGGCTTAAACGTCTTGCATCACATACTTCAAAATTTCAACAACCTGTTCTGGGGCTTCTGCCACAGCTAAAGCGGCTGCATCGACTTCTTTAAGGGCATGAGTTAAATCTGGGTGATGAATCACAATCAAAGGCTTGTTTAAAGCGGCTGCATAACCTGCATCAAAGGCCGCATTCCATTGCTTATATTTTTCACCAAACCGCACAATCACAATATCGGCTTTTTGCATCAATGTGCGAGTACGAATCGCATTGATTTTAGACGCTTTATGATCTTTCCAAAATGACTTGTCTTCCGCACCTAGAATTACATCGCCACAATCATCACTGGCCGCATGATTGGTAATTGGAGTGAGTAGAGTTAAATTTAACCCCGCATCTCGTATACCTTGTTCAATTTTTTCGCGCCAATCAGTATGAATTTCGCCAGACAAATAGACTTTGAGTGCGTGCATGATATTATCCTTTTTATCGTCAAAAATCAGAACGGGTTATCTTAATTGATATTACAAAAACGACCTGTCCTCAAATACTCATTAGGCATTATAATCTGCTAAGCCCTGATTATCAGCTACACCTTTCAATTTTGGCGTATTGAGTTTTTCTAATTTCACGTTTTTCACTGTACGTAAATGATCTGCAACCACATCCCAAATTGGCCGACCATCAGATTGTGAGCCGACTGTTGCCCAGCCTGCGACTTTATATTTCTTGCTCATTTCTAAGCTAGTGCCATCATCTAAAGTCATTTCAGAAATGCGTTGTCCTATACCTTGGGTTGGATCACACACATAGTCCAAGCCACCTAAACGCACCATATCTCCACCTTGTTGACGGTATGGATCAGTATTAAATAAATTGTCGCACACATCCTCTAAAATGGTTTTGACTTCTAAACCTGTCATTTCACGTCCGTAGGTTTCTGGGTAAGTGATACATGTTTGATCTAACACATTTTCCATTGTAATATTTTGCCCTGGTAATACCGTTGTACCCCAGCGGAAACCCGGTGATAAAGAAATCTGTGCGTCATGCTCCTCACGTAAGGCATTACAAATTACTTGGTCAAATGTGCCGTTGAAATTGCCTCGACGATATAATACTTGCTCTGCAACTGCTAATTGTTCGTTTAAACGGGCTAAATACGGCTTGCGAACTTTATCCACATAAGCTTGCATATCTTTATCCGCTTCAAGTAAATTACTGAATACTGGCAATAAACGATAGCGATAATCTTTGACTTTACCCTCTCTGACATCAAAATCAAGCACGCCAACAAATTTACCATTTGAGCCTGCATTACAAACTAAAGTCATGCCTGCATCATTTTTGACTTCAACAGGTTTTGGTACACCATCATGGGTGTGACCGCCTAAAATCACATCGATGCCCGATACAACCGAGGCCATTTTTAAATCCACATCCATACCATTATGGGAAATCACTACCACCACATCAGGTTTTTCAGTAGCACGGATTTCATTCACCAATTCCTGCATCGCATTATCACGGATGCCAAAGGTCCAATCAGGGATAAAACGACTTGGATTTGCAATTGGCGTATAAGGGAAGGCTTGACCAATCACCGCAACTCGTGCACCATTTAATTCTTTGATTGTATAAGGTTTAAACGCATGGCCTGTGTCTTCATCATAAGCGGGTGAACCATCAAACAAGGCTTCTTCTTTAACTAACACATTATTTGCAACAAAATCGCCTTTGAAATCTTGAATATTAGATAAAATTTCGTCTGCTAAATAAGTGAATTCCCAATGACCTGTCATCACATCCACGCCAAGCTGATTACATGCGCCGACCATATCCTTACCGCGTGTCCAATATGCTGTTCCTGAACCCTGCCAAGTATCACCACCGTCGAGTAATAAGGTTTTATCTTGACCATAACTATGACGTAATTGTTTCACCAAGGTGGCTAAATGTGCGAACCCACCCACTTTGCCATATTTTTGTGCGGCAGAGGCGAAATCAATATAGGTAAACGCATGAGATTCTAAAGAGTTTGGCGCGATATTAAACTGTTTTAGTAAACTATCACCCACTAAATGTGGCGCATTGCTTTTCATGCTGCCTAAACCTAAATTGACATTCGGTTCACGAAAATAAATCGGTTGTAATTGGGCATGTGTATCCGTGATATGGAGTAAACGCACTTGACCAAATTGGGGTAAATCATAGAAATTGTTGGTATTGTTGGCGAATAATGTTTTCGGAAATAAGCCTGCTGCACTCGCAACACCCATTATTTGTAAAAATTCGCGACGTGTCATTGACATAATCCATCCTCTTATTATCGTATTGTTATAGCTATCGAGTTGACTAGTATAAGTCTGTCGTCAAGCAGAATGGAACGTTTTATATATAGGAAGTTTATTGTGATGGATAAAATAATTTTATGGGTACAAACGAGATGAGACAAGGAGAGAAAAAATCTATGCTACTAAATCAATTTAAAATACTATTCACATCGAAAGTGCCTTGAGTACCACCAGAAAGTGCTTTGTTGGCCAAAGTATCTAAATCCGCTGAAGGATAATTCATAATCTTGATTAACATTGGTAAATTAACCCCGCATACCACTCTAACCCTATAATTTTCAATAAGGTGACATGCAATATTACACGGCGTTGCGCCAAATACATCAGTTAAAACCAATACGCCATGCCCTTCATTGACAGCCATATACAACTGTTCTAAATGATAGCAATAAGACATAGGCTCGCCCTCAATACGCACAGGTAATGCCTTAATAGGTAACGGTAACGTTCCTAAAATTTCTTCTAAACTACGAATCAAACTAGTGCCGATATCATTATGGGTCACTAGCAAAATACCCACGCTCATCGTAATTCTCGGTGTCGGACTAATACATCATGTTGTTTTTGAGTAAAATACTGCACTAATTGTTCCGCAATGTAAACTGAGCGATGTTGCCCACCTGTACATCCAACTGCAATTGTTAAATAGCTACGGTTATCAGCAGCAAATTGCCCAATCCAATTATCTAAGAAATGTATTAAATCATCTAACATTTGTTGGACTTTAGGTTGTGCTTGTAAAAAATGAGCTACAGCAGCATCCTTCCCCGTTAAGCCGCGTAATTCGGTATCCCAATGTGGATTAGGTAAGCAACGCACATCAAATATAAAATCTGCATCACGCGGTAATCCATATTTAAAGCCAAACGATTCAAATAATATAGACAGATTTTGTTTCTGGTGCAAACGAATCCGTAAACGGATTAAATCTCTTAATTGATGGACATGCATATCACTGGTATTAATTCGAATATCAGCTCTATGTGCCAAAGGTTCAAGTAGTGTTCTTTCATACTGAATAGCCTCTGACAATGCAAGTGATTGGAATGTCAGAGGGTGTTTGCGACGAGTTTCACTAAATCGTTTAATTAAAATCGCATCGTCGGCTTCTAAAAATAAAATCTCATAAGGAATCGCTAAAGAATCCAGTGTTTCTAATAGTGTAGGCACATCATGTGAGGCAATAGTACGTGCATCTAATCCTACGGTAACACATTCATGTTCAATGCAAATTTGTGGTACTTGCGCTGCAAAGGCAGGTAGTAGTGCAACAGGTAAATTATCTACACAATAAGCTCCAATATCCTCTAAGCTATTGAGAGTAATACTTTTACCTGCGCCAGATAGACCACTGACAATAATCAGTTTCATTTTTTAAAGCTTAATATCAACACCCGTGTCATGATAGGTAGGATAAAACCGAATATCAATAGCTTTAAGGATGAAAAACGATTTATTGCCATATTTTGCTTAGAATAAGTGGAATATCATTCTTTTTGTAACCACTATGTCATATTATTTTTATAAATATGGTAGCAGTAATTCACAAATATGCTCATCATCAAAATTCTTTGCCAATATTATAATCTGAGTAGTAAACAGTTCTAAATCAGCATGTTTTTCCTGTAATTCAGTAGCATACTCCTGAATAGCAAAAATATCTCCTGCCCTTGCAAGATCATACAGTTTTTTAGCCTCTTCGGTGCAAAGGTTAAATTGGGTTTTACCTATCATCTCCTCTGTCATGTTGGCTTTTTTATTGGGTTCAGGCCTATCAGGCAGTTCTTCATCATAAAGCCAAGTTAAATCAAGGTAATACTGTAGTTCTGCCAATAAAATATCAATTTGAATTGGTTTGGGTAGAAACTTATTACAACCAACATCCAAACAAGCTTGTTGTTGTTCTTCAAAGACACTGGCAGATAATGCAATAATGGGCAGGTTTTTTAATGTGGGCATTTGCCGAGCACGTCGGGTAAATTCAAACCCATCTAGTACAGGCATCACTAAATCCGTCAAAATTAAATCAGGGATTTTGGCATCAATACAATCTAGTGCATCATTACCATCTTGGGCTTCTGTGACCAAAAAGCCTAAAGGCTCTAAAAGCTTTACTAAAATAGAACGATTTTCCCAACGATCATCAATGACCAGAATATGTTTTTGCTCCTCTGTAAAGCCAATAATAATACGTCGTTCAACTTCATGTTTTTTAACTAATTCAGATACAATCGACACAGGGATTGAGAATTCAAATTGACTTCCACGATCTTCAGCACTGTTTACAATGAGTTCACCTCCCATCAAATCTACTAAGCGTTGGGTAATGGACAATCCAAGCCCAGTTCCTTCCGTTTTAGCACTTAAATAATCACCTACTTGTTGGAATGGATTGAATATTTTAGTTAAATCTTGTTCAGCAATACCAATCCCCGTATCTTCCACTTGAAAATATAGAAATTGCTTATCCTTATTAAAATCTAATTTAAGTGTCACACCACCATGTTCGGTAAATTTAATCGCATTACTCAGCAGGTTAATGATGATTTGGCGCAAACGCTTTTCATCAGCACGAATACCTATCGGTAGTAATGACAATGGTTCATAGTTAAATGAAATATCTTTGTTTCGTGCTCTAATACTGAATAAATCAATGATACTATGTAAAAAATCATCTAAATTAAAGTCAGTGGGATACAGCTCAAAACGATTTGCCTCAATTTTGGATAAATCTAAAATATCGTTAATTAAGGTCAACAAATATTCACCGCTGTGGTGAATCACATCAATTTCTTCGAGCTGTTTCTGAGATAAGGTTTTATCACGCTGCAAGATTTGGGTATAGCCTAAAATACCATTAAGAGGAGTGCGTAATTCATGACTCATATTCGCAAGAAAGGTGCTTTTAGCGTGATTTGCTTGTTCAGCCGCTTGTTTTGCATCTACTAATTCTTGGTTTTGTTGTTCTAAAGATTCTTTGGCTTGCTTCAATGCAGCTTGGCTGGCTTGTAATTTATCAAAAGCCTGTTTTTGCTTGTGAATCTCACGATTAAGGGCAATGAATTGGTTGTTATTTTCATCTTCATGAATGCAACGCAGTAAAATATAAGCAGGTTCATTTTGCTGTGCAGGGAATAATAATGAGCCGACGCAGGCTTTTTTTTTACAATGATACTGTCACCGTTATCATCTCGTTCATCACTTAACCATGATATATTAGCTGGGGTTGGCGTTCGAGATCGTGACCAAATTTTTAGATAGAAGCCGATTTGAGTCTCTGGATTATCTACAATATTGGCCAGCATTTTATTCACCAACTGATTGATTTTTAAAATGGCTGATGCTTTTTGGTTTGCCGCAACAATTTGTCCTTTGGCATTGATTAACAATAAGGCTTCAGGAAGTGCATTTGCAAAATTCAGAAACTGGCTCAACACGGGTGAATCATATTTGTCAAGATTAGCTATGGTAGTATTCATTACCTTCCTTTCCTTGGGCTTCAGCACTTTGTTTTAGGTAAACCACAACATGACAACCTGCATCTCCTTTTGCAATTGTTTGCTCTAAGTATACTTTTGCATAACCTAAATTCTGTGATGCAATATGCCCAAATACGTTTGAAGTCATCATACACAGTGAGGTGCGGCCTTTCACTTTATCTGCAAAAGGACACACTCTATTACCAAATACGATTTTTTCAGCATCTTGAGAAATAACATAAAAATCGCCTTGGATGCGGGCTTTTAAATCAACTAAGGCCTCGGCCACTTGTTCTTGAGTTAACGCATCTGTATTTAATTTAGCTAAATACTCTTGGTTAATCCATTCGCCCATATTTTGCCCTACAATACTGATAAATCCATTAGCCTGCTCTAAACCAACAACCTCTTCTAATACGCCAGATAATTCACGTACCAAAGTACGCAAAAAAACATCGCGCTCCAATGGTAAATCTAATTGATTAAGAGAATTTGTAGACATGATGATTTTCTCGCTATAGATGTATGTAAGGGATCAATCTGCTAGGATAAATTTTAACAGTTTCATTCTCAAGTTATAACCGTTTTAATCTGATACGATGCGAGGAACTTGCCAATATTTGCGGCTAAAAATACTTTTAGTATGGGGTTATTTTGAGTATAGAATGATTTGAGAACTTAAAAGATTTATGAGCGCGGCATAGCAATATTCAACATCAACATATTTATTGTAGTGGGAAAAGAAAAAAACGTACAGATACTTATGAATATGACAGATGTCACTATTTTATTTAATTTCCTGAATATTTTATTCAACGGATTTCTGGTTGTTCTACCCACTCTATAAACATAAGCTGAGTGCTGATATAGTCAATTCTGTCTTGAGTGCGATGCAGTCCTGAAATACTTTAAATATCAAATAGTTTTAAAATCTAGGACTACCAGTCCTGTATCATCTTAAAATAAAATGACTATACGAAATGCTTGCCACCTGAGATGGATTTGCATATTGTTATATGAAAGCAGTAGAATTCGGTTTTGTTTGGAACAACGACCATGGCAACATTAGATAATCTTGACTCTATTTTGAATAGCATGGCAACGCACATCAAACACTATCACCATGATAAAAATCCAGATGAACTAATGATGGTCGGTATTCATACAGGCGGCGTATGGGTTGCAGAACGTTTGCACCAATTATTGGCATTACCACATTCATTAGGCAAGCTACAGATTGGTTTTTATCGTGACGATTTTCAACTGGCTTCACAACCCACCGCCAAACCCTCTAATTTATCTGTTGCAGTTGAAGACAAACACATTATTTTAGTCGATGATGTAATTTATACAGGGCGCACAATCAAAGCCGCTTTAAATGAATTATTTGACTACGGACGACCTGCCAGTGTGACTTTAGCTGTCTTAGTAAAACGAGGCGGTCGTGAGCTACCAATTCAACCTGATGTTGTTGGTTGTGCATTCGATTTAGACATGACACACCAAGTTAAACTCAATGGGCCCGAACCTTTAACTTTAGAAATACGTCCACGCGATGAATAATATCCAACTTGATGACAACGGTCGTTTACGCCACTTTATTGGCATTGAAGGACTACCCCGCCATTTACTTGTCGACATTTTAAATAATGCAGAATCATTTATCAGTGTTGCTGACAAGCAAGTAAAAAAAGCCCCACTACTGCGTGGGAAAACCATAGCAAACCTGTTTTTTGAACCCAGCACCCGTACTCGTAATACGTTCGAATTGGCAGCTAAACGTCTATCTGCCGATATTTTAAACGTCAATATCAGCATGTCTGCCACCACCAAAGGCGAAACCCTGATTGATATGCTGCGTAATATGGAAGCGATGCAGTGTGATATGTTTGTGATTCGGCATGGTGAAAGTGGTGCACCGTTTTTTATGGCACAACATGTTGCACCCCACGTCAGCATTATCAATGCAGGTGATGGCTGGCACGAACATCCCACCCAAGCGATGTTAGATATGTTCACGATTCGGCAATACAAAGGCGCAGATTTTTCCGCGCTTAAAGTCGCAATTGTGGGTGACATATTACATTCTCGGGTGGCACGCTCTCAAATTCATGCTTTAACCACATTAGGCGCATCTGAAGTTCGCGTTATCGCACCTAAAACCTTAATTCCAAAAAATGTTGAATCATTAGGCGTGCATGTGTATGACCGTTTGATGAAAGGTTTAGAAGATGTCGACGTGGTGATTATGCTGCGCTTACAAAAAGAACGAATGCAAGGCGCGTTATTACCCAGTCAACATGAATATTTCCAATATTACGGTTTAACGGATGCGAAATTAGAAGTGGTTAAACCTGATGCGATAGTGATGCACCCAGGGCCGATTAATCGTGGCGTTGAAATTGATTCAGAAGTGGCGGACGGTGACCGCTCAGTAATTTTACAGCAAGTCAGTAATGGAATTGCAGTGCGCATGGCAGTAATGAGCATGATTTTAGCCCCTAAATCAACCGAACAAAAAAAGGATAAACACTAATGGCTGGGTTCAGTATTGTTGGCGGACGTGTCATAGACCCTGCGTCTGAATTTGATGCAATAACTGATGTGCATATTCAAGATGGTAAAATTGCAGCAATTGGTGCGCCACCAGAAGGTTTTACCGCTGACAAAGCCATGAATATCAATGCCAAAGACCAGATTATTTGCCCTGGATTGGTTGATTTAAGTGTGCGCTTACGTGAACCGGGTGCGGAACACAAAGGCACTATTCTGAGTGAAACTCGTGCTGCAGCGAGTAGTGGGATTACCAGTATCTGTTGTCCACCTGATACCGATCCTGTGATTGATACTCCAGCGGTTGCAGAATTGTTACAACAACGTGCGCTAAATGCAGGTATGGCAAAAGTGCATCCACTGGCCGCATTGACTCAAGGTTTAAAAGGGCTACATTTAGCTGAAATGGGCGATTTAAAAGAAGCGGGTTGTGTCGGTGTTAGTAATGCGATGAATCCTGTGGAAAATACCGAAATCTTGCGCCATGCGATGGAATATGCAGCAAACTGTGATTTAACCTTATTTATGCAGCCTCAAGAACCCTTTTTAGGGCGTAAAGGTTGTGCACATGAGGGCGAAGTCAGTACCCGTTTAGGTTTGGCAGGCGTTCCTGAAGCGGCTGAAACCATTGCGGTGTCGCGGATTTTATTTTTGATGGAAATTACAGGGGTGCGAGTGCATTTCTGTCGTTTATCCACAGCCAAAGCAGTGAGCATGGTAGAAGTGGCACAGGTACAAGGTTTACCTGTTTCAGCCGATGTAAGTACCCATCACTTATTTTTGACTGAAATGGATATTTTAGACTATAACGCCCAATGTCATGTGATGCCACCATTGCGCACTCAACGCGATAAAGAAGCATTGCGCCGTGGTTTGGCAACCGAGGCTATTCAAGCGATTTGTTCTGACCATCAGCCACATGAACCCGATGCGAAACTCAGCCCCTTTGCGATGACCGATCAAGGAATTTCAGGATTGGATACTTTGTTGCCATTGACTTTGCGTTTAGTCGAGGAAAATAACTGGAATTTAAGTGAAGCTTTAGGCATGGTGACTTATAAACCTGCGGATATTTTAGGTTTGGCAGTTGGACGTTTAGCTGTGGATAATGATGCAGATATTTGTGTTTTTGACCCTAAATCCTACTGGCAATTGACTGAAAATAATATACGCAGTCTTGGTTTGAATACGCCGTTTCTAGGTTGGGATTTTAAAGGCCGTGTCAGTTATACATTAATTAATGGTAAGGTTGTACATACCTCGATTCGTCACTAAAATTCAAAATAACGAATGTCGTTTACAACTTTGTAAGGAACGACTCCCACCTGACTTGAGGTATTTTAAACCGCCTCATGCTGTGGGAGTGTGCTCATCACAAAAAATCAAGAGAAATTATTAAAACGTTTTTCTAATGTCCAAGGGCTGACCCCCAAAGCATAAGCAAAACGCAATTTCCACATACTCATAATAGTACGCATTAAACCTTTTTCTGCCCAACGCCGCTCAGATACAGTGACTTTATTTTTTAAACATACTGGGCGACTTTTACGTCTTAGTTGGCGACTTAAACTGATGTCTTCCAATACTGGAATTTCTGGAAATCCTTGCATTTGTTCAAATACACTACGTTTTACAAAAATTGCCTGTTCACCTGTTGCAATGCCTGTTAAACGTGAACGCAAATTAGCCAATGTTTCAATGATACGTAAAGAAAATCGTTGACCTTCTAAACGAATATCAAATCGTCCCCAGTCTTTACGGTTACTAAATAAACACACCAAAATCATTAAATCTGCATATTGGGGTAAAAATGTATCCACAC
>JADGDW010000014.1:26081-39915 GCA_016744725.1 Candidatus Albibeggiatoa sp. nov. BB20
CACTGAGAAAAACCAGCACTGTTCCAGTTGCAACTTGTGCCCCTAAATTCATTTGCTGGGCACGTCCACGTAAACTAGTGACGACATTATCAGCCAAAGGGGTTGCAAGCTGGCAAGTATTATCGCTGCTACCACCATCTACAACAATCACTTCATGACCTTGTTCACGTAAAGTTTGTAGAGGAGTTAATGTATCAATAATACTTGCTTGGGCATTGAAGGTAGGAATAATGATGGAAAGTAAACCTTGCAAAATAACTACCTCACTTTGACTCTCAAACCGCTTGAGATAGTCCATTGTATGCAAACTTGTCGTAACTCACAAGTGAAACAATCAACAAGCTAAATTGTCAATACCATTGTAAGCTACTTTTATTTATTCATTTTTATTTGTAAGGTAATCATAGAAAATCTGGGGTAAAAATTGATACTGATTAAGGTTTTATTCTATACTAGCTCGCTTTTATAAAAATCGCGTATCAACCTAAAGAGAAATATTATGAGTCATGTTATTGCCATGTTAGCGGGTGATGGAATTGGTCCTGAGATTATGACTGAAGCGGAAAAAGTATTAAATACTTTAAAATCCAACTTTGGTCTTGATATTGAGTTAGAGCAAGCCTTAGTTGGTGGTGCTGCAATTGATGCGACAGGCGGCCCTTTACCTGCTGAAACCTTAGCATTAGCAAAAAAATCAGATGCGGTATTACTTGGTGCAGTTGGTGGTCCAAAATGGGAACCTTTGGATATTTCAATCCGTCCTGAAAAAGGCTTATTAGGTTTACGGGCAGAATTGAATTTATTTGCAAATTTACGTCCCGCGATTTTATACCCAGAATTAGCCAACGCTTCAACCTTAAAACCTGAAGTGGTTGCAGGCTTAGACCTTTTAATTGTACGTGAATTGACAGGCGGGATTTATTTTGGTCAACCACGTGGCATTCGTACCAATGATAATGGTGAACAAGAAGGCTTTAACACCTTAGTTTATGCTGAAAGTGAAATTGAACGTATTGCACGGATTGGTTTTGAAAGTGCGCAGAAACGTGAGAAACGCTTATGTTCTGTAGATAAAGCCAATGTATTAGAAGCAACAGAATTCTGGCGTAATGTGGTTGATCGTGTTGCTAAAGATTACCCTGAAGTGGAAGTGACTCACATGTATGTTGATAATGCGGCAATGCAATTAGTTCGTTATCCAAAACAGTTTGATGTGATGGTGACAACAAATATGTTTGGCGATATTTTATCTGATTTGGCTTCTCAGTTAACAGGTTCTATCGGCATGTTGCCTTCTGCGTCTTTGGATGAGAATAATAAGGGTATGTATGAGCCAAGTCATGGTTCTGCCCCTGATATTGCAGGTCAAGGCATTGCAAATCCATTGGCAACAATTTTGTCTGTAGCGATGTTATTACGTTATAGCTTAAATCAAACAGCATTAGCGGATAAAATAGAAGCCGCTGTAAGCCAAGTGCTTAAAGAGGGTTTACGTACTAAAGATATTGCTGGTGACGGTGGCACAGAAGTGAGCACAGCTCAAATGGGTGATGCGGTTGTTAAAGCTTTATTAGCGGGCTAAATTTTATATTTGGAACTGGCAGTCCTTAAATGTTAAAAAGCCCTTTGTTGGGATAAATCAAGATTGCCAGCTTTCCTATAAAGTTCAGTTGAAATCTATAAATCAAATATTTTATACCTCATCATATTCATTTAAATTCAAAATTTAATCATTAAAAATTGTTAGGTGTATCGGCTGAAACTATATTTTAAATACCCTCTCCAATCAAGCTAAGCAAATGATTGCAATGCTTTAACAATATGCTTTGTTTTCGCAGGATATAAATAATCTGAAAAAACATGGCTTGAATCCACAATTTTAATGATTAAGTATTTTATAAAATTGACATTTACAATGTAATACATTGATATTATACAATAAAATAATACATGAAAATAAACCGTATTTTGTAATAGTTTATACTTCTTGACCTGTTTTAATGAATAGTGCTATGTTGAATGATGACAATACAGACTTTAGGAATTGCTATGCAACTTGTCTCTAAACTTGTATTACTTGGCTTGGTTAGCCTTGTACTTACTGCTTGTCTACCTGAACCTGAAGAAATTGCCCCACCTCCCAATCTTATTCGCCCCATCAAAATTATTACGGTTGATGACCAAAGCAGTAAAAATCTGCGTACTTTCCCTGCGACTGTTGAAGCAGTTAATGAAGCTAAACTCGCTTTTAGAGTCAATGGACAAATGATTAAACGTCCTGTCAAAGCAGGTCAGGAAATCAAAAAAGGTCAACTCATTGCTCAGCTTGACCCTAAAGATTTTCAGACCCAAGTATTTGACCGCCAAGCGCGTTATAACTTAGCCAAAGCACAATATGATCGCGCCGCGAAAGTGGTGAAACAGGGTCATGTTTCCAAAGCGGATTTTGATTCACGCAAAGCTGAAATGTTGGCAGCCAAAGCAGGATTAAAACAAGCAAAAGACAATCTTAGCTATACTAAAATTTACGCGCCATTTACGGGTGAAGTGTCTAAAGTCTATGCGGATAATTACGAACAGGTAAATATAGGAAAATCAATAGTGATGATGCAAAGCTCTGATAATATTTATATTGCATTTCAAGCACCTGAACAAGTCGTGGCCTCAGTAGAAGATCGAGAACAAGCCAAAAAAGCCAAAAACCAAGTTATTTTTGATGCGCGTCCTGAACAAACTTTTTTAGCCGATTTTCATGAAATTGATACGCAAGCTGATTCGGCAACTCGAACCTATAAAGTACGTTTGATGCTTAAAAAGCCTAAAAACTTTAATGTATTGCCTGGCATGTCAGCCAAAGTAGTTGTTGATTTGGCCTTAATTTCTAATCAAACCAAAACCACTATAAAAATCCCATCTGCTTGTGTATTCAAGTCTGAGCGAGACGGATTGCAATATGGGTATATGATGAGACCACATTGAAAGTTAACAAACGAGAAGTGTCCGTGGGTACATTAACCGCAGCGGGTATTGAAATATTAAGTGGTGTTAAGCTAGGAGAACAAATTGTCGCGGCAGGTGTTACCCAAATTCAAGAAAATACCAAAGTACGCCCACTATCAAATGAAAGGGGGCTGTAATGAATCTGGCCGTCTATGCGATTGAACATCGTACAATTAGTCTTATGTTTACCCTGATTTTATTGATTGGAGGCATTATTGCCTTTACGGGTTTAGGGCGGTTGGAAGACCCGCAATTCACGATTAAACAAGCCTTGGTTGTGACTCAATATCCGGGTGCATCACCGCTGGAAGTGGAAGAAGAGGTGACATTACCAATTGAAAATGCAATTCAAAGCTTGCCCTATGTAGATTTTATCCGCTCCATCAGTAGTGCAGGTTTATCTCAAATCGAAGTAGAAATGAAAGAGAAATATGACGGTGAAGCATTAGTACAAATTTGGGATGAATTACGTAGAAAAGTAAATGACTTGCAACCCTATCTTCCTCCCGGTGCTAATCCACCACGGGTTTTTGATGATTTTGGGGATGTCTTTGGTATTTTATTAGTGGTTACAGGAAAAGATTATTCTTATCAAGAACTTGAGAATTATGTTGATTATCTACGTCGTGATTTAGTATTAATCGATGGAGTGGGCAAAGTACAAGTCACAGGTAATCAGCAAGCCCAAGTTTTTGTTGAAATTTCCCGCCATCGCATGGCCGAGCTGGGCATCTCTGTGCAACGTTTATATCAATTATTAGCAGCTCAAAATGTAGTCTCCAATGCAGGGCATATTCAAGTGGGACGGGAATATATTCGTATCAATCCTACGGGTGCATATAGTGATGTCAGCGAATTAGAACAACTGGTTGTTAGTAACCAAGGCGCAAGCCAACAAATTTATTTAGGTGATGTCGCTAAGGTTACACGCGGTTTTGCCGAAATCCCCAGCCATTTATATCGTTATGAAGGTGAAAGAGCATTATCACTCGGTATTTCATTTGCCAAAAATATCAATGTCACCATCGTCGGTAAAGCCATTGAAAAGAGATTAGTTGAACTCGAAGTATATCGCCCCATCGGTATCAATATTGCCGAAGTCTATAACCAGCCAAAAGAAGTTGAAAAATCAGTGAATGCTTTTCTGGTTAACTTGGGTGAAGCAGTATTAATTGTGATTGGTGTATTGTTATTTTTCATGGGGATACGTAGTGGAATTTTGATGGGTTTGATTTTATTTCTCACTATTCTCGGCACATTCATTGGTATGCAATTATTAGAAGTCAATTTACAACGGATTTCACTGGGTGCTTTAATTATTGCACTGGGGATGCTGGTAGATAATGCGATTGTGGTCACAGATGGGATTTTAGTTGGATTAAAACGTGGGCTGACTCGATTAGAAGCGGCAAAAGAAGTGGTGGCTAATACCCAATTTCCATTGCTTGGGGCAACCGTGATTGCCATTATGGCATTTGCACCGATTGGTTTATCTCAAGATGCGGTCGGCGAATTTGTTGGTACATTATTTACGGTATTGATGGTTTCTTTATTATTAAGTTGGGTTACAGCCATTACCTTAACACCTTATTTTGCCAGCATCTTTTTTAAAGAACAAATAGCCAATGCGGGAGGCGAGCAAGATGATCCTTATAAAGGCTTTATTTTTAGTATTTACCGCTTTGTGCTACGTGTATGCCTAAGATTTCGGTTTGTATTCTTATTGCTGATGGTTGTGGCTTTAGTCGCTAGTATTTACGGGTTTACACTGGTTAAGCAATCTTTCTTCCCATCCTCAAATACCCCAATGTTTTTTGCTCATTTATGGCTGCCTGAAGGAACAGATATTCGTTACACGGAGCTAAAAGTCGCAGAAATTGAAAAATATGTTAAACAAGATGAGCATATTACTGCAGTCACGGCTTCGATTGGGCGTGGTGCAGACCGATTCATGCTGACTTATTCGCCAGAAAAACAATATGCCTCGTATGCCATGTTATTGGTACAAGTGGACACCAAAGAAAATATTGATTCGTCTCTGGCGTTGTTGAGCAAACGCTTAGCGGAAAACTTCCCTGATGTGTTTGCTAAATTGGATCGTTTACAAATTGGGCCGGGAGATAATGCGAAAATTCAAGCTCGTATTAGTGGCCCTGACCCTGAAGTATTACGTCAATTATCCCAAAAAGTGAAGCAGATTTTTCATAGCAACCCATACGCAACCAATATTCGAGATGATTGGCGTGAGCCTGTGAAAATCATTCGACCGCAGTTTGAAGAAACATGGGCAAGACGGGTTGGCATCAGTAAGCAAGATGTTGATGAAGCGTTGCGTTTGAATTTCTCAGGTTTATCAATTGGTTTATATCGTGAAGGCGTTGATTTATTACCCATTATTTTGCGACCACCTCAGGATGAACGCGAAGAAGTAAATAGCTTGAATGAAATCCAAATTTGGAGCAGCATTTATCAACGTTATGTGCCTATTTCTCAAGTGGTTTCTGGATTTGAAACGGTATGGGAAGACGCTTTGGTTGTACGCCGAGACCGTAAACGCACTATGACTATCATGGCAGACCCCGATCATCGTGGTCATATCAATGCGGATCAGTTATTTAAACAGATCAGACCTCAAGTTGAAGCAATTGCATTACCTGAAGGTTATCAATTTGAATGGGGTGGAGAATACGAAAGTGCAACCGATGCTCAGGCTTCACTTTTCAGTTCTTTGCCTATGGGCTATTTGTTTATGTTCATGATTACAGTGTTTTTATTTGATAATCTGCGCCAGCCGTTAGTGATTTGGGCAACCGTGCCATTAGCCATTATTGGTGTCACCACAGGTATGTTATTGATGAATGCCGAATTTGGTTTTATGTCTTTGTTAGGCTTTTTAAGCTTGTCAGGAATGTTATTGAAAAATGGTATCGTGCTGGTCGAGCAAATTAAATTAGAGCAAGAGCAGGGCAAAGAACCCTATGAGGCAGTATTTCATGCTTCAGTCAGTCGGGTGATTGCGGTATTCATGGCGGCAGTTACCACGATTCTTGGTTTGATTCCACTCTTATTTGATGCGTTTTATAACAGTATGGCAGTGGTCATCATGTTTGGTTTGGGCTTTGCGACTGTACTCACCTTATTGGTGATTCCTGTGTTATATACGGTTGTATATGGCATTAAAATTAAATAGATGGATTTGAAGCTGTTTAAACATGATAGTTTAGGCAGTTTCTACAATTTAAAAGGGAATAATCAATGAATTCAGTAGAAATCGAACAGCTATTAAAACAATATTATGCGGCATGGGGCACAGGCAATCCTGAGAATGTGATTCAATTTTTTACCAACAATGCTGTATTTGAGGATTTAGCATTTGGCGCGAAGTTTGTGGGTATTGATGAAATCCGCTCATTTGTAGTATTAACTTACAGTGGCGTACCAGATTTTAAAGTTGAACCGACACAAATTGTAGCAGGTGATAATAATTCAGCCGCTGCATCATGGGTGATGTCAGGTACGCATATAGGTGATTTGCCAAATCTGCCTGCTAGTCAAAAACGTTTTGAAGTTCGAGCCAGTTCAATTATCACATTGAAAAATGAGCTTATTTTTGACATTAAGGATTATTGGAATCCTAATACGTTTCTCAAATAACTGACTAATAGAATTAAATCGAAATAGCGATAAAATAATCTCAACAAATGAGCTTCATTTTTCAAATTTTAAATCAACAGCCCTTTGAAGATGAGTGGTTCTGTTAGTTAAAAACTAATCACAACTAAAATGGAATTTAGCATAGGTTGCAAAAGTAATGTGGGGCACATCATACTATTTATATGACAAAAAAATAGGCACGCTAAAATGAATTAGAATGCCTACTTTCAGCTAACTTAAATACAAAAATTAACGTTCTGCAATTGGCGTATAATCACGCGCTGCATAGCCAGTATAAACTTGGCGAGGACGGCCAATTTTCAAGCCTGGTTCTTCTACCATTTCTTTCCATTGTGCAATCCAGCCAACTGAACGTGCTACAGCAAATAATGGTGTAAACATGTTAGTTGGGATGCCTAAAGCACTTAAGATAATGCCTGAGTAGAAATCAACGTTTGGATATAATTTACGATCTACGAAGTATTCGTCTTCTAAAGCAATGCGTTCTAATTCCATTGCGATTTGGAACATAGGCTGTTGATCGCCAGCATCCAAAGCTTCTAATAATTCATGACATGCTTTGCGGATGATTGTCGCACGAGGGTCAAAGTTTTTGTAAACACGATGTCCAAAGCCCATAAGACGGGTTGGATTTTCTTTGTCTTTAACTTTTTCGATGAAGCTAGGAATATTTTTCACATCACCGATTTCATTTAACATTTTGATAACAGCTTCGTTTGCACCGCCGTGAGCAGGCCCCCAAAGTGTCGCAATACCCGCAGAAATACATGCATAAGGATTAGCTTGTGAACTACCTGCTAAACGTACAGTCGATGTACTTGCATTTTGCTCGTGGTCAGCATGTAAAATTAACATGATATCTAAAGCACGTACGGCTGTTGCATTCAATGTAGATTCACGATTAGGTAAATCAAACATCATATTTGCAAAGTTTTCTACGTAGTTTAAGTCATGACGTGGATAAACGTAAGGACGGCCTAATAAATAACGGAAGCTTTTCGCAGCAATCGTAGGCATTTTCGCCACAACACGCATTGCGCATAATTCACGGTGTTCTGGGTTATAAATATCCATTTCTTCGTGGTAGAAACTAGACATACCACCCACAACGCCGACTAACATTGCCATAGGGTGAGCATCACGTTTGAATCCATTGAAGAAACCAATTAATGATTCATGTAACAAAGATAAACGTTTGATTTTACCTTCAAACTCAACCATCTCTGTTTGAGTAGGCAATTCACCATTGAGTAATAAATAGCAAACTTCTAAATAAGTACTATTTTCTGCTAACTGATCAATAGGATAACCACGGTGTAATAAAATACCATTGTCACCGTCAATATAACTAATCGCACTCTCACAACTTGCCGTTGTTACAAATGCAGGATCAAAAGTAAACATGCCTAATTCTTTGGCAATACCTTGACACTCAATGACTGGCTGTCCAAGCGTACCTTTACGGACTGGACATTCGACTGACTTACCCGTTGTATTATCCGTAATTGTGACAGTTTCAGTACTCATTATACCCCCTTTTTATGTAGGAAAAGGCCAACAGTTAAACCACAATGTGCAAAAAAATGGTTTGCTTGCTGGGATAAAGCTTGCCGCACTGCAACATAAAGTAGCAGAAATGGAGAGGAAATGACAATTTTTTTCGGTCTTTATTTAACTATTATAAAACAGTGCTGTTTGTATAATATGCTAATAAATAAAGAAATATATACCAATAAAAAAACTTTTCTATAAAAATATCTTTAGGTTTGTATAAAGCTTTATATATACAAAACCTTAGCGTATTATCCTTACTTAGGCCATAAAGTCAATTAATTTGTTCATAAGTTTAGTTATAAGCTTAAGTTTTTCACAACCATTAGTGGCTTAAAATGATAGAATTTAAGCTTAGATATGAGACTTTTACTTAAAATGATGAATATAATGAATCGTGGTTTTACACTTATTGAGTTGATGGTGGTGATGGCTATTATTGCAATGGCAGCCGTTTTGGTTGTGCCGCGAATCAATGCCAGTCAATCAACGTTCTTTCAATCTGATGTAAGAGCAGCCCTAAGCGTTTTAAAATATGGTCGTCGGATGTCTATTATCCAAGGGAAAGATACCACTGTGGTTTTACAAAGCAATACCCAACAAGCACCGCGACCCCTAAGATTAAAGCCTGACCACTGGATAGCTCGTAGTGCAGGTTTACAATGTCAGTCTCAATCTGATGCTGAAGACAAAGAAAAGCAGGATAATGAAGAAAAAAAAGAGATGACTTGTAGCATTACATTTTATCCTGAAGGTGGCAGTAGTGGCAGCGAAATTTTAATGAGTTTTAAGCATTATCGAGCCAAAATCACTTTGAATCCATTAACAGGTAAGGCTGAATGGGAAATGTTGGAGTTTGAACGTGAATAAGCAAAATGGATTTACTTTACTAGAAATTATTGTTGCAATGGCGATTATTGCGTTAGCGTTAGGCACTAGTTTTAGCCTGTTGGCGAACAGTAAGCGTTTAGCATTTAAAGCGGCATATCAGATTGAGCAAGTTGTATTTTTGCGTTCAGCGATTAATATTTCTCAATTGCGTGAAGAGCCAGAATATCCAGAACACCCCGATGATCATGTGCGTAATTTGGAACTGGAAACCGAAGAGATTTTAGAACCACCCGATCGTCAAACCAGTAAAATCCAAATCGGCATTGAACCATACTTATTAGAGGACAGTGAGCGTGGAATAAAAATTCCTATGCTGCGTTTGAAAAAATTGAAAGTTGGGGAGTCAAATTAAATAATTTAAAATTTATGGATATTTTCTATATTTTGATCTTAATATAAAAAATAAACATACAAGCATAATTCCCAAAACAAAAAAGGCAGTAATTAATATTTTAATAGAAATGATGTTAAAAAATAACAGCGTATTTTCTAGTAATAAAAGTAAGGGGAGTAGTGTTCTATCCTGACCATATTCCTTTGTTAAAAAAATCAATACAGAGATGACCAAGCTAAAGTATAAATAGTCAGTATTATCCCATTTTATATCAAACTCAATATATTTCGCAGTAATTGAAAGAATGATTGCTATTTTAAAAAAAAACATCATGTCTTCTACGAGTCGTTGCTTTATCATCAATATAAGCACCATCAGATAAAGCTTGTAAACCAAGGAACGGTGTAACTGTTTCTAGCCACAATACTACATAATATAATCCTGTTTTATATTTGGATTGCTACTCTGTTTATAAAGCATTTATTCCTGACCAATGACATTAACAACCTTTAATAATTCCGAGTTAAACTCAATACCTAAACGTTTAGCCAATTTCAAATTAATATAAATTTCCCCTGTTCGGTTTTTCACAATTGGAAGTGAACTAGGTGAATAACCTTTAAGAATAGTTAAAGCGGCTTTGGCAGCCCATTTTCCCTGCTCTTCTGCTGACTTAGTAATGCTATAAACTGCAAATTTTGTCATCCAATCAATAACATTACCCGTTATTATTCTGGTTTCCTCTAAAACAAACTGTTCTGCCAAATCATCGTCCCAACCTTCAAGAGGATGGTTAATCAAAAGCAGCATATCTACTTCTGTTTGTAATCTTTGATAAGTGGTTTTCCATTGTTCAAAATTACTGGCATAATAAATTTTATGATATTGGGTTTTATGTACAGATTGCTGATATTTAACATTTTTACGTGTAGATAAAGTGTCAGCAGATAATACACCCACTCTATTCCCTTTAGCATAGCGTGCCATTCGCTTAATTAAAGTATGAGATAAATCAACTTCTATCATGCCCGTTATATTTTTATAAGGATAGCCATATATAGAAGCATCCCAATTGAGTCCACAGAAAACAAAAGGTAAACTATCATTTTTATAAAAGGGTTCAACCAAATATTTTGACGCATTATCGTCAGACACGATGACGACATCAGGCTTTAATTTTTCAATCAATTGGCGTGCTTTATTTGCCATCATTATTTTAAATTGTTCTGACTTATTGCGTTTTGTATTCATTTCAAAAGTATGCAAACTCAGCCCATCATCAGTAATATAAGGTTCTAATATTATTTTAATGCTTTGCTGAATACCTTTACTCCAAGGATATCCTGAGTGATAAGAGTCGATATGCAACACTTTTTTATTGGCATACTCATTTGCAGAAGAATTAACCGCAGTTGTGAACAATAAGATAATTAGAAGTAACTTCACAATCATTTCCCTATTTTAACTAAGCAAACTTTTCAGCTAAACCGTATATATGATTCAGCTGAAAAAGAAATATTTTAATAGATAAAGATTTAATTGTATGTACTTTGTCATAATTAAATAATACGCTAAGTTAGAATAAAATCACTTAACTTAGTTCAATACCATCACCATTAAGTAGCAATTTCAGAGGAATGAATCTGTCCAACACGAGCAGATTGAGTAATTATTTGAGAAATAAAATCATCATCTATGGATTCAATCTCTTAGCCAGGTTTTTATAAGGTGATATAACTTTTTTAATTTTATTAAAAATATCATGTTCGAGGGTAGTTGCAATAAAAATGTCATGGAAACTTACTTCAAACAGGCTTTACTTCCCGCTCTTGGAGGTGGATTTACTATTATCCTTGATAATGCTTTCTTCCATAAATCAAAGGCTTTAGCCGAAATCATTGAACAGCATGGATGTCAATTATTGTTTTTGTTTCCCGACTCTCCTGATTTTAATCCCATTGAACATTGTTGAGCTGTGCTTAAACGGTGTGCTCAAAATATACGGTGTAACATTGATAATATTTATCAAACCATTTTTATTGCATTAAAATAATAACTCTTTATATGGAATTTTCTATAATATAACACTAGACATAAATTATCTCTATCAATAACAATCTATTCAATTGAGTATATGAAAATAGATAACTTTCCGCTATATCAAACCTCCCGAACGTTATCATAATACCGAATTCGATAAATCAAACGCTGCGCTGTTAAATCATCTCCATTTTTAAACCCACTGCGATTGTGTAATACATTATTACAAATCAAGCCTTGATTCGGTTCTAAACGATGGCGAAAAATATATGGCGAATCCGAGTTTAAGAACCCATTCAGCTCTGCCACGGCTTCTTTGACAATGGGTGCATCCTTCCAAACAATATGACGTTTGCGTGCCGTATAACGTGTATAGAGGCCGCCTTGTTCGTTAATTGAAAACACTGAGCCCACCGACTCTGCGCGTAAGATTTGCCCATTTTGCTCATTGGCGGGTATTGTCATTACATCATCTTGCATCAACGCTTCAATATAGGCTGGATTCTTATCACGTAAATGAATGTAAACTAACTCATTATCCACTACTTGATTATCACCGCCTTCCAATGCAGAGCGACCACAATGCAATAGCATCACCTGCACAGGTTTACCCGCCTCATTGTAATAACCATCAGTGTGCCAGTTGATCGGCTTATTTGTATATGGAATGTAATCATGACGTTCACCACCTGCTTCTACTTGCAAGGGTGTGATTCCATCCTCCCCTTCAGCAGTTAAAGTACGATCAATATGTTCCAGCCCAAATTGTTTTCCTAATAAAGCCAAACTGTTTTTATTAACATTGGTATCAGTTTCTATCTGATAAAAAGCCATATTGGTTTTGTATAATAGCCTCAATATTTGAGTTTTTTCAGAAAACGCCAGATTTTCGGGATTTTTTATGGGGATAATCAAATCTTTTATACCCACAGGATAGCCTTCTAACTTACTGTCTCTCCAAGCTAAATAACTAGCACTGTTAGATAAATAAAAGGGGCTTGCTTGACGCTCCTGAGAATTCATGCTAAATGGTATTTGTATGTTTTTCATAATATCCTTCTTGACTTTAAACTGAAAGCTGACTATTTTTATCAACTATAAAAAGGTGCTTTTAGCAAAATGTTTAACCTAGGTAAAAATAAAAACCCTGCATAATAGCTTGATATTTATTTTTAATTTTTTACTTGACTAAACATCACTAAATTACTATTTTATTATATTACGATGTAGTAATAATATAAAACCACAGTATACTTTCAAGTAAAAAGTTTATTGTGCGCTGCAATAAAATAAAAACTAGAAAATACGCAACAAAGTAAAAGTTTTTGGATGGAGTGGTTTCACCTTGTTGACCTCTCTTAACGAATAATCAGAAACAGTGGTATGTCTTAAGACAAAACGTCTTAACAGCCACATTTCACCTTAGAGACATATCAGGAGCTGAGCAGATGGCAAAAGAGATGCACCAAACACCTAACCTTGACCAGTTAGAAAGCGGCCCATGGCCAAGTTTTGTAACTGGCTTAAAACGGTTAGCAAACGATGAGGGTAAACCTTATCAAGATATGATGGTTGACTTATTAGGTCAATTAGAGCACTCCTACCAAACACGTAAAGGTTACTGGAAAGGTGGTACTGTAGGCGTTATAGGTTACGGTGGCGGTGTTATTCCTCGTTTCTCTGAAGTGGCTGCTAAGTTCCCAGCGTCTAAAGAATTCCATACATTGCGTATCCAGCCACCAGCGGGTATGCACTATAACACTGACATCATGCGTAAATTCTGCGACATCTGGGAAAAATATGGATCAGGTTTAATCGCATTTCATGGCCAAAGTGGCGACATCATGTTCCAAGGTGTAAGTACTGATAAAGTACAGCCTGCATTTGATGAATTAAACAAATTAGGTTTTGACTTAGGTGGTGCAGGTCCTGCGGTTCGTACAGGTATGTCTTGCGTAGGTGCAGCACGTTGTGAACAGTCTTGCGCTGATGAGCAACAAATTCACCGCACTTTGGTTAATAACTTCCTTGATGACATGCACCGTCCAGCATTACCTTATAAATTCAAATTCAAGGTATCAGGTTGTCCAAATGATTGCATGAACTCAATTGAACGTGCAGATATGTCAATCATTGGTACATGGCGTGATGACATCAAAGTCAAGCAAGAAGAAGTCATCAAATTTGTTGCTGATAAAGGCCGCAAATATGTGATTGACAATGTGATTTCTCGTTGCCCAACGAATGTATTATCTTTAAATGATGATGACACTTTAGACATTGATAACCGTAACTGCGTACGTTGTATGCATTGCATTAATGTTATGACTAAAGCCTTATCTC
>JADGDW010000191.1 GCA_016744725.1 Candidatus Albibeggiatoa sp. nov. BB20
GTTATTAAAATATTTAATATGAGATTAAAAACAAAAATTCACTCATTTTTTTTTATCGCACTTATTTTATTTGGTTTGCCGATGAGTATCACAGGCTATATGCTGATTGAACACTATAGCTATAAGCTATATACCAAATTGTTTGAACAGCAAGTGCAACATGCTCAACATATCATTGAAACCCATACAAGTTACCAATCGTCAACTCAAGAGCAATTAATAAAAAAAATCAGACAAGACCTGACTTTACATAGCTTAACGACTGATGGTTATATTCATATATTTAACAAGTCTGGTGATATTCTATTCAGTAATACCTCTCGATTTCTACAGAAATTACCCACTGAAAGCCTAGAGCATGCCTTAAAGCATCATAATGGCAATATCAGGATCAAAAACGATAAAATTGATTATTTTGGTCATTTTTCTACTTACAAACCCATGCAATGGATTATTGTATCTGGACATGAGGTGCAGCATATTCATGGTATAACCAGAGATTATTTGGTTTTTATCTTATTAACTGATATTCCGACTTTTTTAGTACTGATGATTGTGATGTTTATAGTGGTGAATAGCATTATTAAACGTTTGCAACACACCTTGGTATCTATGCAAAAAATTGAGCAAGGCCAGTTCGGTATCCAAATAAAAACTAAGAATAAAGATGAAGTTGGCCAAATTGCACACACATTTAATAATGTGTCAGAAAAGCTGAAGCAAAACTTTGATTTATTAGAGCAAAAAGTATCTGAAAGAACCCAAGCTCTAATGGAGACCAATCGGCGTTTAGAACAAAAAATTACTGAACATAAACGTATAGAAACAGAAGTCATCCAAACCAATGAAAAACTCGTACTAGAAGTGGTTGAGCGTGAAAGGACTGAACAGGCTTTACGTTATACTTATCAAAAATTATTGTCTTTTACTCAAGAAATTCCAATGGCTTACATTGAATGGAATACTGATTTAACCATTACTAGTTGGAACCCTGCTGCTGAGAGTATTTTTACTTACAGTCCTCAACAAGCGATGCAAATGACAGTAACCAGCCTTGTTACTACGAAAGATTGTCAACAAATGTTGGATACTATTTCACAGTTACAGCAACATAAAACCGCTATCCGCCAGACATTAGACAGCTTAACCCAAGATAAACATGAAATTATTTGTACTTGGTATAACATTCCATTATTTAACGAATATGGCGAAGTGACACAATGGCTTTCTTTGGTACAGGATGTGACTGAGCAGAAATTAAACGAAGAAGAGATTATTTTACAAAAAGAAGCGTTACAAATTACCCTAGAACATTTAGAAAATACCCAAGAAGAACTGATTCAAATTGAAAAAATGGCAGCACTTGGACAAGTGATCGCAGGGGTTGCACATGAAATTAATACGCCTTTAGGCGCAATTCGGTCTGCAATTGGTAATATTAGTGACTTTTTGCGGGATGACTTAAGAGAATTACCCAGATTTTTTAATGAATTATCCAAAGAACGACAAGTTGATTTTTTCATTTTATTGGATAGTGCCGCGCATCATGATTCTATTCTTTCTAGCAAAGAAAAACGTAAAATCAAAAAGCATTTAACCTCAGAATTGATAAAACATAATATTGATAATCCAGACCCTATTGCCAGTAAATTAACCAGTATTGGAATTTATGAAGATATTACCCCATTTTTGGCTTTTTTAAATACCCCAGAAAGAGAGCTGATTCTAAAGCAGGCCTATTTATTAACCAGTTTACAACGCAGTGCTTACGCTATTTCCATCGCATCGGAACGTGCAGGAAGAATTGTGTTTGCATTGAAGTCTTATGCGCGTTATGACCAATCGTCGGAAAAAATACAGGCAAACATTGTAGACGGGATTGAAACTGTCTTGACCTTATATCATAATCAATTAAAGCAGGGGGTTGAAGTGGTACGCAATTACCAAGAAATCCCTAATATTTGGTGTTATCCCGATGAACTCAATCAGCTCTGGTCAAATTTAGTACATAATGCATTGCAAGCTATGGACTACAAAGGTAAATTAATTTTAACTATAGATGTAGACGGCAAGAATGTTTATGTTAAAGTGGTAGACACAGGGAAAGGCATTCCAAACGGCATTAAACATAAAATATTCCAACCTTTTTTTACTACCAAGCCTGCAGGCGAAGGCAGTGGCATGGGATTAGGGATTGTGAAAAAAATTGTTGAAAAGCACGATGGGAATATTGAGGTTGAAAGTCATGCAGGCTTCACTTCATTTACAGTGCATTTACCGATTAACGCTGTGGAATCATAATGAAGAATACAGCTATTTTATGCGTAGACGATGAGGTATTAATTCTTGAAGCGTTGGAAACAGAATTGCACCGCGCTTTTGGGGATGACTACGTATATGAGTTTGCTGAAAGTGCAGAAGAAGCTTTAGAGATTATGAGTGAGCTGGAACAAACCGACGTTGAATTAAAAGTGATTATCACTGATTGGTTAATGCCACGCATGCGTGGTGATGAACTACTATTAAAAGTCCAGCAAAAACGACCCAATACAGTTAAAATTATACTCACAGGCCAAGCAGACCAAAAAGCGATTGAAGCGGCTTGTCTTCATTCCAATTTAGATTATTGTATTAACAAACCTTGGGACAGCAAAGCCCTCATTCACCTACTCGAAACAAGCTTAGCACATTATGGATATAAATAGTGACCCTCAGAAATTAGCCATCATATGTGTTGACGATGAGCCTAGCATTTTAGATACCCTTGAAATTGAAATTAATAAAGCATTAGAAGATGAATGTTTAATCGAAGTTGCAGAAAGCGGTGAAGAAGCACTAGAATTGATTGATGACTTATTAGAGCAAGGCTATGAAATTGCAGTCATTATATCAGATCACATCATGCCCAACCTTAAGGGTGATGAGCTGCTGCAACAAGTCCATGTGAAATTGCCCAATACGTTAAAAATCATGTTAACAGGGCAAGCCGATGTACAAGCAATTGGAAATGTGATTAATAATGCACAGCTTTATCGTTATATATCAAAACCTTGGAACTCAGATGAGCTGCGTTTAACCATTAAAGATGCTGTTCGCACTTATTTGCACGATAAGATGATGGTAGAGCAGCATAGAAAATTAAAACAACTCGATGCACTCAAAGACCAATTTTTAGCAAATACTTCTCATGAATTACGTACCCCTTTAAATGGTATTATTGGTGCAGCGGAATTTCTGCATGGAGAGCTAAGCAATCAACTGACAGATATTCAACTAGAAATGTTGTTAGTGATTACCCAAAGCAGTAATCGTCTCTTACACTTAGTCAGTGATATTCTAGATTTTTCTCATCTTAAACGTAATGTAATTACCCCTAATTTACAGCCATTAGATGTCAGCTCAGTAATTCATAAAGTATTGACGGTTTATCAGCCAATAGTAAAACACCGTACGCTATCTTTAATCAATAAGACTCAAGCAGATTTACCTTTAACAATTGGTGATGAGGAACGAGTACAACAAATCCTGCATAACTTTATAGATAATGCCCTTAAATTTACCAATGAAGGTGAAGTCGAGGTTTTTACAGAAATAGTATGGCGTGACCCTGAGTTATATTTATCTAACTATAGTCCTGAGGTGCTTGCAGTAACGGATAAGCATGATATTAATGCACCCAATTACTATATTGCCGTTCATGTCAAAGACACAGGAATTGGCATACCAAAATATAAAATTGAGCGAATTTTTGAATCATTTGAGCAAGTTGATGGTTCTAGTGCCCGCAGTTATGAAGGTTCTGGACTAGGGCTGAGTATTGCACAACAATTAATTTCATTACAAAATGGTGAAATTTTTGTCGACTCGATAGAGCATAAAGGTTCGTGCTTTACTTTTACTTTGCCTTTAGCCACAGAACAGCAAATTGCTGACGCAAAGAATACGCCTCCACCTCTATTTACTGAACATCGCAATATTATTTTATCCCCTCAAACAGACGTTTTGTCCATACAAGATATTGATTATATTTCCTTATCAAAAAATGATCTTGAGCCAGATTCAGCCGTTATTTTATTAGTCGATGATGATTTTATTAATTTACGCTTGCTGTCTATCTATTTATCCACTCAGCCTTATGAAATTGTAACAGCCAATTCAGGTGAAAAAGCCTTGTCTTTGATTGAAGAAGGTTTGCGCCCTGATTTAATTGCCACCGATGTGATGATGCCTAATGTTGATGGTTACACCTTGACCATGGAAATCCGTAAACAATGGCACGCAGGTGAATTACCCATTTTATTATTGAGTGCTAAAAATCAAGCTGAGGATATTATTCACGGCTTGGAAGTGGGCGCGAATGACTATTTGGCCAAACCTATCTCACGAGAAGAATTAGTTTGTCGGATTGAAAATCAGTTGAAATTAAAAGATTTACGCAATCAAGACGCATTAAAAGAAGCCGAGCTTAATATTGCGCGACGGATTCAGCAATGGGTATTACCACGCCAACATGAATTAGATAAATTAGAAGATTTAGACATTGCAGGTTTTATGCAGCCATCTGAAAGCATTGGTGGTGATTATTGTGATGTATTGAAATATGGCGAACATATTGTGTGTGGGATTGGGGATGTAACTGGGCATGGATTGGAAAGCAGTATATTAATGTTGATGGTACAAACTGCGATGCGAACCTTACTCGCAAATCATGTCACAACACCTGAATTATGCTTAAAAGTATTGAATCGTGCACTTTATGACAATATCCAACGCATGAAATTAGATAAAGCCCTGACTTTGGCCTTATTGACTTATCACAATGGACGTTTGCGTTTTAGTGGTCAGCATGAAATTATTTTATTAATAACTAAAGATACTAAGATAAAACAGATAGATACAACAGATTTGGGTTTTATCATTGGTTTAGAGCCGAGTATTGAGCAATTTGTCTCTGCCATGGAAGTGGAATTGCGAGAAGGTGATGGTGTTGTATTATATTCTGATGGTGTTATCGAAGCACATAATCAAGAGCATCAAAGCTATGGCTTGGAGCGTTTATGTGAGACGATTAGACAACACTGGGATAATGATGCAATACAAGTACAAAAAGCTGTGATTAGCGATTTACGCCAACATATTAATAATACAGCAATTCATGATGATATTACCCTTTTAGTTATTAAACAGAAGTAAATCAAAACGTTTGTCCACGTTGCTAACAATAGTGTTCGCGATTAAGGTCAGCCGCATTTTATGCTGAGAAAAGTAAATTTAATATCCATTTGCCAGCCTATGGCCGTTAAACTCAGAAAATAGGTTGTGGCTAGAAAGTCATTAAATAATGAGGAGTGCAAGATTTATTTTGCTTATGCACTCCTATAGAATTGATTTAAAATCTACAATGATAATGTTTTCACCATTAAGACGCAGAGCGTCTAAAATGCGTTCCAACGGAGAAAAGTGAAATTTTCAAACAATTACGATTAATTACTGCGCTCAGCGTGGTAACTCAGCTTTGACGCTTTGCGTCATGTAAAATCATTATTTTTTTAGATGTCAAATGGGTTCTATAAGTCAATTTGATGGGATTCCAACTACAATAGTTTAAAGTACTAAGCTATCTCCACGTCCAATCGCGTAATAACTAAAACCATGGGCTTTCATTTTCAGTGGCTCATATAAATTACGTCCATCAAAAATTACTGCCTGTTTCAATTTTTGCTTAATCACATCAAAATCAGGGCTGCGGAACATACGCCATTCAGTGATGATAATTAATGCCTCTGCATCTTGCAGGGTTGCTTCAGGCGTGTCACATAATTGCAAATCATCACGCTCACCATAAATGTGCCCTGCTTCTTCCATTGCTTCTGGATCATAGGCTTGAACGATTGCACCTTGCTCCCATAAGGCCTCCATCAAATTGCGGCTAGGGGCTTCACGCATGTCATCCGTATTGGGTTTAAATGCCAAGCCCCATAATGCAAAACGCTTACCTTGCAACTCGCCGTTAAAATGTTTTTGAACTTTAGTAAATAAACTTTGGCGTTGTAAATCATTTACTTGTTGCACCGCTTTTAATACTTTTGGCTCGACATTCACATCTTCAGCAATTTTAGTCAATGCTTTCACATCTTTTGGAAAACATGAACCGCCGAAGCCTGCACCAGGGTAAATAAAATGAAATCCAATTCGCGGATCTGAACCAATCCCAATCCGCACGTTTTCAATATCTGCCCCAACTTGCTCGGCAATATTGGCCATTTCATTCATGAAACTGATTTTAGTCGCCAGCATGGCATTGGCTGCATATTTGGTTAATTCCGCAGAACGTATATCCATAATAATCAAACGGTCATGATTACGATTAAAGGGTAAATATAATTCACGCATCACATCCGCAGCCCGCTCACTGTTTGTGCCTACGACAATACGATCAGGTTTCATGAAATCCTCAATTGCAGCCCCTTCTTTTAAAAACTCAGGATTTGAGACCACATCATATTCAAATTGACCACCACGCGCCGCCAAGGTTTCAGCCACTTTTGCAGCCACTTTGTCCGCTGTACCTACGGGGACAGTCGATTTGTCCATGATGATCTTATAATCATCCATATATTGACCAATAGATTGAGCAACTTGTAATACATATTGCAAATCAGCTGAGCCGTCTTCATCTGGAGGTGTACCTACGGCAATACATTGTATTTCACCATGTTTGACTGCCATTTCAGTATCGCAAGTAAACTGAATTCGTCCGCTGGCTAAATTTGATTTGAGTAAGCTTTCTAATCCAGGCTCATAGATTGGGGACTCTCCTTGGCATAATATCGTTGTTTTACGTTCATCCACATCCACACACACCACATGATTACCCACTTCAGCTAAGCACACGCCTGTTACCAATCCAACGTAGCCAGAACCAAAAACCGTAATACGCATTATCGAAAGCTCCTATAGTTATTTTTTAGGAATATAAAATTAAATGAGTCTTTTAGAAGACTGTTTATAGTCATTTTATTCTAAGATGATACGGGACTGGCAGTCCTTGGTTTTAAAAGCAATTGATATTTAAAGTTTTATAGGGCTACCAGTCCTAATACCCAAAATGAAATTGACTATATCCCCTGACAGACAAACCTTAAAAATTTAAGCTAATAGCACAAAGCAACCTATCAAAAAATAGAATCAGCACCACGTATTATTTGAATTTTGGCATATTTGCTCTATCCATTATTGGCTACTGTAATCGATTTGTATGAAATAAACGTGAAAATGTATTCTGCGTTAATATGTCCGATGCTAAGCAGATGGGCAACACTACGCGCTTCTTGTCAGCATGGATTATGTTTTGAACAAATACAGGATAATATCCAATAAAAAAGCGCTCGGTTTTGATAAAGTATTGTATGGAGAACAAAATCTTGTAGAATGGCAACTCTGGAAATTAAAGTACTTACAGCCAATGACAACTCATCATAAACGCCATATCATTTATTCCTCATTTTGTTTATTTTCCGCACTTATTTGGCTTTATTGATTGAGAATATACCTTATGAATCAAAAAGAAATCGGTGCACTTATTAATCTTGCACAAAAATTATACAAACAAAAATTACCATTAGTCACAATTGGACTTATTGTCGGATTGGCTTTTTTTACAGGGCAATATGCTTTACTCGATGGTTTTTTTGTTGTTGCTACACCAAATAAGATGCCAACAGTTTCGATTCCATCAACAACAGATATGACGTGTAAAGTGGTGAAAATATATGATGGCGATACGGTAACGCTGC
>JADGDW010000192.1 GCA_016744725.1 Candidatus Albibeggiatoa sp. nov. BB20
TTGCTATACTGTCTGAAAGCTAAGCAGCAAAACGCCCGTTTGGTGCGGTTTTTAGTAAATGCTCAAATTAAAAAATGGGGTGCGGAATGTCGGTTTTATCTAGATAAACAAGAATTATAATACTGAACAAAATTTCATATAGCCCCAATGTGGTTATCAATCTTTTTGGAAAAGGATAGAGTTTTGCGAACAAGTCTGGAAATGCGTTGACGTAGAGTCGGATTCAAACGTTCTATGTAGCTGGTTTAACCCGTTTCTTTCCCCACAGCTTGGTATCGTTTGGGGGGTAATGAATCCCATAATGCTTTAGCCCCATCTCGACTTCTGTCGCCAATATGTAAACCAATAATTTGGCGGGTTGGTACATCTAAAGCGACCAGTTTATTGCCTTTGTTGTCTACAAATGACCACAGCTCATCCATTTGAACTGTGAATTTAGCCTTTTTTCTGTCCGCTACCTTTAGTTTTTGGGTCGTTTGTGCGTATTTTTCGTTTACATAGCGCTGTAGCCAACTTTCTGATATTCCTAATACCCGAAATGTCCCTGATAATGCGATTTTCTCCAATTTCACACAATTTGCTGAACTACATTTTGGACATGTTGATATTCTTTGCTCTTAATTTATTGATTTAAAATATAATATTAATATATCACTACTTGTCTAGGACTACCGGATTTACTTTGTTTGACTCTGCATACACATAATGTGCGTAAGATGAACGATTGGTTTAAGAAAATGGGTGTTTTATCCTTACTCTTAAACGTCGAAAAATATCTTTGTCCAGCATGTCATTCCATAGGATTAGACTGGCCGATTTATTGGTGTCTAATATTTTGGCATTGATAATCACGATTAAAGGATGTGCATAACTATAATGACTCAGCACTATCGCTCGTTGACCATTTTGTAATAATAAATATTCTGTAGGCGGGTCGCCCGTTTCAATTTCCTGTAAAATAACCAAGCGGCTGTTGTACAATGGATGCTGAATAAAACATAAGTCATGCCGATAGGTTCGCCATGCACTGAACATCACAGAAAAACCAAGAATAGAACTCATTGTAAGTATTGGCCAATCCGTATAAAAATAGCTAATTACAATTAAAATCAGCAATGCACCAACATGTAGCCCCAACATAAATGAGGCAAACCTCAGTGAAAATTGAGGGCAAATAGAAATCTCTTTTGCTAAAATACTATCAATGGGCTGAAACATAGTGTTGATAAAGATTAAGTTAGAAATAACATGAAACTAGCTCAAATACTTGTGATAATACCTAAAAAATCGCTCGCATCCTATTAAAAAGTATGGTTAAATACGTCACTACACTACCTTACCTGAATTTGAAACTGAGGGTTTCTTTATGAAAAGTTACTCCATTATTGCCTTGATTATATTAGCAATAGGGCTGAGTTCTTGTAGTCACCGTCCCATACCTGTTGCTACTTCTTATAAGAGCTCTACCCAGCAAAAAATGCAAGCGGCGCATCATTGGAATGTGTTGGCAGCGCATGTTGCAAAACGTCTTAAAGATACACTTGATGTCACCTTTCCCGACATTAATACACAGCCACCTATCCATATTCGTTTTACCAAAGATCATGAAGAAATTCCATTTGGCAAAGCGTTTTATCACATGTTGCGTACCCGCTTATTACAAAAAGGCGTGGTTGTCACAACAGATACTGAATACAAAGATACATTGCTATTAGATTTTGATATGCAAGTGGTACATCATAAAGATCGCCGTTTAACTTACCCCCCTCCAGGCACTTTTTCAGCTTTGGCAGGTAGCGTGTGGCTAGTTTCAAAAGCGATTGATGATTGGACTTATCCAGAAGCGGCTATTTTGCCTTTTGCTTTGGTTGCTGATGTTGGTTTAGCAATGGATTATTACTTACCGGGTGAAACCAATACAGAGGTGATTATTTCAACCTCAGTAACCATGGGTAATCAATACGTTTTCGGTGATACAGGTATTTACTACATCAATACTGGTGATGATGACCATTATTTTATGGCTGGTCGTAAGTTCCCTGTTGTGAGTTGTTCTCAAAATAGCACATGTCCATAGGTAGTTAACCATGAAAAAAGCTTTTGCACTACTTTGGTTTGCATTATTTTCTATTGCACTCGTGGGTTGTAGTAATCCTAAAAAAAATGATCCTATTGATTTGCCGTTGATTGATGAAAGTTATAAAGCGGCTGAAAGATTGATGAAAAAAGCACCTAGGCTCTATGTTGATTATGATAAACCGATTTTAGTTGCGAGTTTTGTCAATATTGATAATGTGCAACATTCTTCAACTTTAGGTCGTTTAATTTCTGAGCAGATTAAATCACGTGTGGCACAATTAGGCTATAAAGTGATAGAAGTGAAATTGCGAGACAGTGTTTTTGTACAAAAACGCAATGGTGAATTGTTATTATCTCGGGAAATCTTGGATATTACCCAGATTCATGATGCTCATGCGGTGATTGTTGGAACTTATGGCATGATTCGAGAAGCTCAAAAAACTTATGTCAATGCACAGTTGATTCGTGCCAAAGACAATGTGATTTTGTCTTCTTATGACTTTACCTTGCCATTAGTTAAGATTCGCCAACAGCCTCGTTACTAAGCATCATTTCCAAACATTTTAGTTTTATCAGGACTTCCAATTTTTGATACTGGTTGTCCTGTAAGCTAAAAAATCTGATCGGGATATTGTCTTGTCTGCGATGATGGAGCAAAATGCTTAGCATCCAACCACTGCTCCATCCCAATGAACAACAACTCATCAGATTTACAATTCAATCCCCAAACTTTCTCAACGGCTCAATGAATACAACCAAACTAAGTTGAGTTCAATATGAATTTAGTGTTGTTCATGTTGCAAAACGGCAATTAAATGTGTTGGCTTAATTTTTCCTTGCTCAATTAACATTTGATCTATCGCCTGTACTTGGTCAATAAATGCCACATCATCATTATTATGCTCATCAAAATGATGGCCAAATGCTCGCTCAATAAACACATCAATCAAATTGCCATAAGCCAAACATAACTCAAATTTAAACACCTCAGATAACAACGGCACAATCATTTTAGCCTCAGTACCTTCAAACCCAATATGTGAATAATCATGATTAACAAACCAGTTTTCTTGCTGTTGGGTTAAAACATTAAACCTATATTGGTCTGGCAATTGTGACCATAAGGCGGGAATATAAGGTAACACCTCGGTTGCACGTTGATGACCTGTCTCACCAATCATGTCTACAATTACTAATCTTCCTTGTGAATGCAATGCTGCTTGTAAATGCTCAATAATTTGATTTAAATCACTGGCTCGATGTAAAGCATGATTTGCTAAGATGACATGATATGATTGCGCTGGTTGCCATGTTGTTAAATCAGCCAATTGAAATTGTAATTTATCAGCCATATTTCTATTTTTTGCTAATTGATTTAGTTTTTCGATGTTTTCAGCATCAGAATTTAAACCATGTAATACGAAATTCTGCACACCTTGCTGCTGCAATTGTTTGATTAACATCAATTCAAATTGACCATCATGACTGGCAATATTGGCAAAATAACAAATTTCATTTTTAAATGTATGACATTGTTTTGCTAAAGTTTGAATAAAAAGCTGATCTACAGTTTCAAAGCCTAATTCACGTTGTCTAGGGGCAAGGTAATAACATGACCAATAATGAAAAATGATAGGTAAATCATGTGAATTACTGGCGGTTTTATCCGAAACTTGGAAAAAGATTTGATAATCTGATTCTAAATGATGCGCCGCTTTGTCGGGTGCTGTAAGCGGTGAGCAATGTTGACTTGTTAAAACCTCACGCCATTTTTGATAGAATTTCTTATGATTAATAACTTGGAAGGCTTTAAAACCTTGAGTCACGTCTGTGCCCGAGGTAATGCCCTCATGATGAATCACTTGCGAATCATGGCAATACATCACTTTATAACCCTTGGAACGCGCAGTAAAACATAAATCAGTATCTTCATAATAAGCAGGCGCGTAGCGATTATCAAAACCACCCCAATGCCGCCATAATTCAGTGCGAATCATCAAACTTGCACCAGAACAATAATCCACTTCACGATTCTGATTGAAATGTGGGAAACTGGGGTCTTGCAAACGTCCATAATTACAACCACTTGCATCATTGAAAATAATCCCACCCGCTTCTTGTAAACGCCCATCAGGATAAATTAATTTTGAACCAACGATGCCAACCTCTGTATCTCGCTCAAACATTTCCAACATTTTAGATAAATAGCCTGTTCGAACTTGGGTATCATTGTTGAGCAATAAGATAAATCCACCCGTTGCCAGCGCCGCCCCTTGCTGACATGCGCCAACAAAACCTTTGTTATCTTTATTATTAACGACTCGAAATCCACCACCATGTAATTGATTTAAAAATGCTTCGGTTTCATCGCTAGAGGCATTATTTAGAATAATCACTTCTTTACTGATTTCAGGATCAGTCTCTACCACCGTCAATAAACAATTATAGGTATAAGCCACTTTATTAAATACGGGAATCACAATGCTGACTTGAGGATGTTCCATTGCGGGTAAACTTAAAGGTTCAAAATGCGGTCGATTAAATAGGCGTTTCAGGCCACGGGCTTGTTTGAATGGATCAATAAATGGAGGAGTCGGCTCAGTGCACCAAATTGCCACTTCATTGTGTTCATCTGCATCTTCACAGGAAAGTGTCATCATTAACGATTTTTGCTTAGGAACTACAATCGGTTTGTCTAATAAAATATCTATATATTCATTATCTTGCAGTTTGGATAAATTAAATTTGTGTTGATGATAATCTGCAAATTGGATGGTCAGATGACAATGATTAACCCGACAATAAGTACCCAATCTCAATCGAATACCCGCAATCGTTTTTTGCTCGGGGGTGATTTCAAATTGTAGCTGGGTATCAGATGTTAATGCGATGGGAATATCGCCATAAAATGTTTGGGAAAATGCTTTTGAATCAGCGTCTAATAACGCTATTGCAGGCTGCTTATTTTGGATTAACATTGTTATTTGGTTAGATTTATGAGCAATCTGCAAATGATAACCCAAAATGACATAATTAACCCGTCAAACTTTGCTGTAGTGTGTCTATTTGAATTGGATAAGTTAACGTGGTAAGCAAAATTGTTGGGAAACGTTGGCATAAACGCTGTAAGTGATGCTGTTCTTCTTGATGTACAAATAAAATCAGGTGCGTTGTCGGTGATTTACCTACAATCAATGCCATCAAAGAATCAATATTGCTAATAAATGAACCGTATTTAGGGGCAAAGTTAAATTCAGCAACAATAACAGATGGGAAGTCTTTTTTTAATAAACCCAAAGCTTTGCGCATAGTATTGGCTTTTTCAACTTGGAAGCCTACTTGTTGATACAGCGATGTGAAATCAGCATAGCCTCCGACTTCGACAATGGATAATAGTTGGGACACAGTGAATCCTAAAATGATGCGACAATAAGAAAGTCTAAAAGAATTGTGGCGAAAAGTCATTTGCTATTGGTTGATGTTTGGGTCAGTTTCTTATGTGTTTTTAAGTTGTTCGAGTAATTTTGCTTTTTGTTCAGGGGTGAGACTAGAAAATTGTTGGTCGAGTTGTTGTTCTACATTATCGCCTTGATTGAGATTAGAATTATTTATATCATCTGCTTGCATTACATTAATATTTATATTTTTCTCTTGTGGCTTATATTCGCTAAGTACATCGCCTAGTAATTTTTGAATATCGAGCATTACACCGCTATGATCGCATTGGCTCGCTGAAATACCTTTGCTTTTGAGATTGAGTAAGGATTTGTAGGTATGAAAATAGGGTTGTTGTTGGTTATGACATTCATAACAGTTGCAAGGAATTAGTTTTTGCACTTTTAGGTTGTAATAGCTGTCGTGTATTTTGTCCCATTCATGCAGCACAATAGTTGCAAGTTCTCGGCGGTTTTTGCCTTGAATGCGGATGTGAATTTCTCGTTTTTCATATTCTTCTGTGATTTCGGCGCGAGTTTCATCTTTTTGTAACACCACGCCTTCTTTCCATACCCGTTGTTGTTTATCTTCGATACTTTTGTGCATGGCGACGATGAATTGGGTCATCATGCCTTTGGGCATAAATTCGTAGTCGTAGCGTAAAATGGTGTTATTGTTTTCATTCCAATCGAAATCAGGTTGTTTTGTTGGCAGGATTTGTGGCGCAATATAAGTATCGCAATATTCAAGCTTGTAGCACAGTTTGAAGTTCATCATCAGTTGTAACAATTCGTCGTGCATATTGTCGTATTTTGCGGCTTGCCAAATATAGCTTAAATCAGTTTTGCTGAATCTGCCATGATTGTTTTTGACTCGTTGATTATCTAATACTTTGTAAACTGCATCTGTTCCCCATTCAGGCTTTAAGATCAAGGTTTTGTTGAGTAATGGGTCGTTTTGGAAATGTAAGCATGTACCTAAATCGTGTAAATAGCCAGACAATTGTAGTTTATCTTCTCGGCGTTTGAAGCCATGTTGTTCACAGATATTTAGAAATTCATTTAAGCTAATATAGTTTTGCGTCTCGTTTTCCAGTGCAAGGCGCACATCAACCCATGTTTTTGGCAAAGTTTGACCCACATGCGGCAGTCTTTTAAGTTCAAATTGTAATTGTTCAAGAATCGAGTTTAAATTTCGGTTGTTTTTTAAATTGGTGCTTTCAATGTGTTTAAGTTATGCAAAGCGACCTTTAAGACGTGGTTCATTGATTTTGCATTGGCGGTCTTGTTTTTCATTTTTGATGATAATAATCGGGCTGTCATCTGCTAATAATTCAATGATTTGTAGCCAGTATTCAAATCTTACATCTTCTTTGCGTGTATCAGCGACTAGAACATAAAGTGAACGTTTTGTGAGGAAAAATTGATGTGTAGAATGGTAAATTTCTTGACCGCCAAAGTCCCATATATGTGCGATAAATTGCTTGTTTTCGTTAATTGGGAATTGATATTTTAAAATGTCTATACCTTGGGGTCGTTTTTTCTTCAGGTTTAAGGGCATAGTTTGCATCAAGGATTTTGTTTGCAAGTGAAGTTTTGCCTGCCCCACCTTCTCCAAGAATTAATACTTTAGCTTCATAAATTTGATCTTGTTTTTCCAATGATTGACGTAAATAGCTAAGAATTGCTGTATAGTCAATTTCGGTTTATATGTTAGGACTGGCAGTCCTTTTACACTTTAAATATCAATCAGTTTCAAAATCTAGGACTGCCAGTCTTGTATCACTTTAGAATAAAATGACTATAGTTCCTTGTGCAATAATTTCAGGCTGTGGAAACTTTAACGGATTATTTTTTAAAGATAGTTCTCTCAATTTATATAGTTTCCCAAACGAAGCTGGTAGCTTTTTTAACCGGTTATTGTCTAACTTTAGCCCTCTCAAATTTTGTAACTGTCCTAATGAAGCTGGTAACTCTTTTAACCAGTTATGATGTAAATATAAGTGACTCAAATTTTGTAATTGCTCAAAGGAATTTGGTAAGTATTCAATTTTATTGTTAGCTATAGATAATAGCGATAAATTTTTTAGTAAAAAAATGCTCTGAGGAATAGAGTAAAAACTATTACGATCTAAATGCAACCCAATAACATTATTACTTTGATCTACTGCGTAGCTATTTCTTATAGAACCCATTTGACATCTTTAATAAAGTGTTAAACTGAAAAGAAAAGTAAGATTGGATTGAGAAAAAATGGGATATACAAGCAGCTTAACAGACA
>JADGDW010000015.1 GCA_016744725.1 Candidatus Albibeggiatoa sp. nov. BB20
CTCATTTACTGGATACTAATAAAAATAGTGTTTGCGATACTTATATTTATAAGTAGTTTTTATAACTTTAATTAATATACAACAAATGATAATGAAAAAGCAACTGATAATCATTGTTATTACGTATAGTATTTTAAGTGTGCATAATTTGATTACTATATTCTGCTAATTTGATAAAACTATTATTTGACTATAGAGATTAGTTTATTTTTTATAATATCAAAGTGATACATGTAAATAATAGGCTTTTAACTGTGATAAGAATGGAATCATTGAACTGGGAAGAGAAGTAACAAACTAAGTATAGAAAATAATTTTTCTGACAGAGATGACTATTAAAATATTTTGAAAAGTGGATATGAAATTCACCGCCATCAGATTATGTTGAATAATCAATGGTGGAAGCATGGAAGCTGCCTTTTACATTTAATCGAGCCGTTTCGCCAAAAATAATACTGTAGGGTTTTAAAAACCAGAAAAATGAGCAATATCACCTTGATCTAAAAGGTAAGCAATCAAGTTGAAAACGTTGGTTAAAGCGATAGCAAAACTCAGCTAAATAGCAAGAAAGGTATTTGAGCTGAATAGCATGATAAACGCCAATAATGGTAATTTTAATATTGAAAATTATAATGTTAACCTAAGAAAACTGTTCAAGCGTTATACTATGAGTGCCCCTATTTGTGATAATTTGAGTGTGCTTATAACCTGTTTTTTCAACAACTTTAAAGCAAGCTAAGCCATCAGAGACAACCTCACAACCTACACTTAAGATAACGTTCAACCCAAGCAGCGATTTCTTTGATTTTAAGCCTTTTAACTATTATCAACAAAGTGATTACTGATTTTTATTTAGATTGAAACTTTATTCCTTGATAAATATATTTAAATTCAAAAAGGTAAATACATAAATAAAAATAACTTTTGATAAAATCTTAAAAAATAGAGAAAATATTGTAAAATGCCTTCATTTAAAAAATGAAAAATCATATAGTTTAATGCACCATAAGGCCTAAATATTTATATATTAGGAGAAAAAAGAGTGAATAATATTAAAAATCAAACAAAATGTAATGACATTATTCAGCAGGAAATTGAACAATTACTTGATGTAGCTGAAAGTGCTGCCCATATTTTTGAGACTTATACAACATCAGAGGTACAGAAAATTGTTTTAGCTATGAGCAAGGCAGGGCAGGAAAAAGCAGAATTTTATGCCCAATGGTTAGTACGGGAAACTGGTTACAGTAATGTCAGCGATAATATAAAGAAAAATATAGATTGCTCAGTTGGTCTTTTGGAAAGATATCAACCAGCCGATTTTATCGAACCCGTGATTGATTATGAACAAAAAATAGTTAAATTTCCAAAACCTGCGGGTATTATTGCAGCTTTGATACCTAGCACGAATCCTGTGATGACCGTATATTACAAAGCAATGATTAGTATCATGACTCGCAATGCAGTTATTTTTTCTCCCCATCCTGCTGCTAAAGAATGTTCAATACATGTTGTTAATTTTATGGCAGAAGTGGCTGAGAAAGCAGGTGCACCAGTGGGAATCATTCAAACAATACAACATCCCAGCATTCCACAATTAGAGCAGTTAATGGAAGCAAAACGGGTCAGTGTTATTTTGGCAACGGGGGGACCCAATCGGGTACGTGCAGCTTATCGTTCAGGCAATCCTGCCATGGGTATGGGGCCTGGCAATGTACCTTGTTTTGTCCATAAATCAGCAGATAATATCGCCGAAACCGCCGAAAAAATCATCACCAGCAACAGTTTCGATCATGCTTTACCTTGCGTTTGTGAATCTGTTGTCATTGCTGATAAGGCCATTCAAACACCACTTAAAACCGCATTAAATCAAGCGGGTGGATATTTTGTGACAGGCGAAGAACAACACAAACTGCGTGCTTATCTTTTTCATGACAAGAGTATCAACCCCGCAGCCATTGGCAAAAGTGCATTGTGGCTTGCTGAACAAGCAGGCGTTTCCATACCGTCAGACACAAAAACGTTGCTTGTTGAAATTGGGGCAGTAGGTATCGACGAGCCAATCAGCAAAGAAAAACTATTTCCCGTTTTAGGGTATATCGTTGTTGATGGCGTGCAATCCGCGATTAATACCGCTTTAGCGATGTTGGAGATGGTAGGTAAAGGACATTCTGCTGTGATTCATAGTGATGATCCTAGCGTTGTGGCACGTTATGCAGCGGCTTTACCCGTTTGCCGAATTTCGGTTAATACGTTGGGGGTTGAAGGTTCAAGTGGTGTCTCGACCAATTTAACAAGAGGCCCTGTGATTGGAACAGGCTTTTTTGGTGGTAGCTCGGTGGATGATAATATTGGTCCTCAGTATTTGGTGCAATGGTCACGTGCTGCTTATCCTGCCGCTTCAAAAGCATCTATGCAAGATATGGAACAGGCAATTGTACAATTATCGTCCGAACCGCTGTAAATATAATCCATTATAGTCAAATCTACCTTGAGTATGAGGGATGACAGTCCTGAAATACTTTAAATATCACTCAGTTTTAAAACTAAGCATTGCCAGCCCTTATACCATCAATGAATAAAAGTAGAAATAAAATGCCCACATCATCTGGCACTGTACGAATGGCGCGTGTTGGAGAGGCACGCAATATTGCCCTTTTCACTCTCGACCGACCAAGTAAGTCTAATGCTTATCACAATGATATGGTTAAGCAATTTTCCGAGCAATTAAAAGAAGTTACTCGTGATCCTGCAATTCGTGTTGGTATTGTTACTGGCACGGGTGAAAAAGTATTTTGTGCAGGCGCAGATACATCTGGTTTTGCAGGTAGAACTTATGAGGATGGATTGGATTTATTGAGTAGACAGCTTTTTGATGATTGGGCAAATACACCGTGGCCTACAATTGCTGCCATGCAAGGGCCTGCTATTGCTGGAGGATTGGAACTCGCTTTAGCCAGTGATTATCGTATTTGTAGCCGTTCAAGCTGGTTTGCTCTACCTGAAATTGACTTGGGGTTAATTCCAGCAGCAGGCGGTATTCATCGCTTAACAACGATTATTAATGAAGCAAGAGCTAAAGCAATGATTCTTTTTGGACAGAAAGTGGATAGTGCTACTGCTTTGGAATGGGGGCTGGTTTCTCAAATCAGCGATCAAGTTTTAGCAGATGCAATTGACTTAGCGGAAATCACGACACAACGTGATGCGTTGGCAACGCGTTTGGCCAAAATTGCTTTGCAATCGGTAAAGACCTGTTCAGGAAATACACACTTAGAAGCGGTGACACAAGCACTCCTCTACCATCGAAAAACCCAAAACATCACATAACGGCTATTACAAAATGCACATGCCTTCAACACCAAGACTAATTGCGATTGGTACACAAACCCCTCCGCAAAAATATACCCAATCTGAAATACTGGAACTTTTTCAAATAACCGATAAGAAAGTGGCTCGAATATTTAAGCATTCGCATATAAAATCACGGCATCTGAGCCTTCCTAAACCCAATCCAGACAGCAGTTTTTCTGATGAAAATCAAGCACAATTATTACAGAAACATCAGCATGTTGCATTGGATATTGGATCAGACGCAATCAAAAAGGCATTGAAAAAAGCCAAGCTGACGGCTCAAGATATTGACTATTTTGCAGTGGTATCAACAACGGGTTTTCTGTGCCCAAGCCTCACCGCACACTATATAAAAATGCTAGGGATGCGTCCTAATATCCAACGTATTGATGTTGTGGGCATGGGTTGTAACGGGGGACTGAATGGTATGCAGCCCGTTGTTAACTTCTGCTCTGTTCATCCTGAAGCGGTTGGACTATTGCTTTGTGTGGAGGTCTGCTCTGCTATGTATGTAACGGATAATACGATTAATACAGCCGTTATTAACTCCCTATTTGGAGATGGCGCGGCAGCAGCGGTTATTTCTGCAAAACCGTTTGACTCAATACCCACAGGACCCAAACTTCTTGGCTTTACTTCACATATTATTACCGATGTTCTTGAGGCGATGCGAATTGAGCTTAAAGACAATAAATATGCGTTTTATCTGGATAAACAAATCCCCTATGTTATTGGATTACATGCGAAAACACCCATAGATCATTTGCTACAGAAATTTAACCGTAAATGCCGAGATATTGAGCATTGGACGATTCATTCTGGCGGACAAAAAGTCATTGATTCAATCAAATATGCTTTAAATATTACCGAACACGATGTACGTCATACAACCAATATATTGAAAAATTACGGTAATTTATCCTCAGCGTCCTTTCTATTTTCTCATGAACGATTATTAGAAGAAGGTATCACTCAAAGTGGTGACTTGGTTGTTATGATGACCATGGGTCCCGGCTCAACCATTGAATGTTGCTTAGGAGAATTCTAAAAATGCAGCCATACACAATGTTAAACCTGATGGAACAAGACACGATTGCTCATGTCAAATTGCAATGGCCAGACTCAGGTATATTGACCCAAGAGTTACTATCTGATTTTATTAAATTAATGGATTATCTTGAAGATGAAACTGCTTGTACATTGATTGTATTTCAAGGTCTCGATACACAACAACCGATAGCCCAATCAGTCGCTCCTGATATTGAGCATTGTCGCAAATGGGAGAATATCTTGCGGCGTATAGAGCGTTTTACAGGTGCATCTATTGTAGGCATTGATGGTTTTTGTACACGGTTTCATTTTCAATTGGCATTGGCTTGTGATTATAAAGTTGCAACCACTCGCTCAATATTCCAAGCACCCGAAGTTAAAGAGGGTTTCTTGCCTGGAATGCTGGCCTTTCGTTTGGCTAAATATATTGGTGTTGGGGCAGCCCGTCGTTTACTTTTTATAGGTGAGCCATGCGCTACAGCAGAAGCCATTCATTTAGGGATGATTGAGCATCAGTGTGAAGTAGCAGATTTTGAACAGGTTATTTCAGAAACTCAACAAGCGTTGATGCCAATAGACCCAGAAGTTTTACTGAATACACGTCGACTGCTGAATGAATCCTTTGCAACATCGTATGAAGATGCAATTGGGCATTTTTTAGCTGCACAAAATTTATGCCTTGCTAAAACAGCAAAATAAAGAGCCGCGCCTTGAATATTCAGTGCTTTCAAAATGTGAGAATGAGAATAAAGTCATGAATCCATATCAGCAGATGTTTTGCATATTAGATTATCGAATTGTATCGTATTTTACCGAAACGTGTATTGAATTGGGTATTTTTGACCATCTTGCGACACAATCCCTATCTGTATCGGAATTAGCAAAACTGACAGGAACACATCAAAGGGCACTTTATCGCTGTTTACGGGGTCTTGCCCATTTTGATTTATTTGTAGAAGAAGACCAGCAATTTTCATTGACTGATGTCTCACGCCATTTGACCTTAGAATCCGAATATTCTCTTGTACCGTGGCATCAATTCTGTCAGTCAGCCCAATCTACAAAACATCAGAAACGGCGTACAATTTGGGTAGATTTGTTAAAAACAGGTAAAAGTATTTACCAACTTGGGCGAAATCAGCTATTTTATGATTATTTAAGAGAGCATCAGGCACTTGCTGCAAGCTTTGATAAAGGCATGGCATCAATGTCCCGAGTTGAAGTGCGTGATATTGTGCAACACTTTGATTTTTCGACATCTAAGCATCTTACTGAAGTTGCGGGTGGTAATGGACCTCTGATCTCTGCTGTATTGCAAAAATATGAGCAACTTGAGGGGCAACTTTTTGATTTTCCTGATGTTGTCAAACGAGTTGAGCCTATTCCACGTTTAAAAGTTGTTGGTGTAGATATGAAGGCGGCACTACCTGATATACCCAGTGATGCCATGATGAAGCGTATATTACATTCTTATTCTGATGAACAAGCATCCAATATTCTAAAAAATGTCGGACAAGCCATGCGTTTTGGTAATAAACTGCATATTTTTGAATTAATTGAAGATAATACCGTCAATAATCCATATATTGGCATTAAGCACTTACAAATGTTACTTGTTCATGGCGCACCTGGAGAGAGCGGAGGGCCTGGGGAACGTACCAAAGCAGAGTTTGCATCTTTGTTGAATATGGCTGGTTTTGAACTTGTTGAAACACAGCAATTGCCATCAATTGATGTAGTTACTGCAATTTGCAAAACTGAATAACCCTTATTTTATTTAATGATATTAGATCAAAAGCGGTAGCAATATCATCAATATTAATAGGTTAAAAAATCACATAAAATTTTAGGGTTAATCATAAGCTAAAGTGGTAGCTAAACAAATAGCAGTGTTAAAAACCATGGAACGGCTGATGTGGAATGAATTTTTAAATGGATAGATTTATCATTTCTTGAAAAGCATCACATTTAATCATCTTTTTTATAAAACTTATTTTAATTACACACCAACCGTATGGATTATTTCAAACAAAAAGGCTCACTCATACTCTTTAAATAGTTAATTGTAAGCAACTGGCGAAGCTGACACAGGGCCTGATTTTTAATTTTCTATAGAATCAAAAAATTAAGAATATAGTGTTTTATAATCTTGTGAAAAAATACCTTTTATACTTTTTATTTGATTGATTTTAAATGAATTAAATTTCATGCTCTGTTTCCAAAATGACTTTGTAGATAATTAGATTCCTAGCTCCGCCTATCGTAATAATGTTGCTTGTGATTAGTTTTAGGAAAATAGGGGTTGTTCAATCTATGCGCTATTTTTATACATGTCTTGAAATTGTATTTTTAAGCTGGTGATAGCGTATAATTTTGAGAAGCCATATTGCATGAGTAATAAACGATGAATACCGCTGAAAAGTTAAGCATTACCCCTGAAGAATATCTTGAAGGTGAAACAGTTGCAGAGTATCGCCATGAATATGTTGATGGTGAAATCTTTGCAATGGCTGGCAGCAGTGATGCACATGCTTCTATTTCTATAAATATAGCGGCACATTTGAAAGGACAGTTGCGTGGTTCAGGCTGTAGAGTTTACATTAGTGATATGAAAGCCAAAGTCAGTGAAACTAGATATTTTTATCCTGATATATTGCTCACTTGTGATAAACGGGATTCTCAACATAATTACAGCAAGTTACACCCTATATTATTAATTGAAGTGCTTTCATCTTCGACAGAGGCTTATGATCGTGGCAAAAAGTTTGAATATTATCGCCAACTCGATAGTTTAGAAGAATACGCATTAATTTCACAAGATGATTACCATGTGGATATTTTTCGGAAAAATCAGCAACAACGTTGGGAATTATTCAGTTTTTCGGGCGTTGATATACAAGTTTGTTTTGCAAGTATTGATTGTTGTATGGATATGGCGGTTTTATATGAAGATGTGAATTTTGAGTTGTCTTAACTGTCATTTAACTCCAACCTTAGTAGTTCACTTTTATTTTATTGATAATTGGATACCTCGCTCTGCACTCGCATTTAAATCTTGTAATTAAAGTAAGAATTCTATTTTGCTTCTTCCCTGTCCTGTTGTAAAATAAAAACGGCATAACTTTATGATTTAAAAAGGGGAAGGGTAATGCGAGCAATAGCAGCGTGTCTGTTTGTGTGTGTGACCAATATCGCACAAGCAGAAATTTCAATCAACAATGCACCATTATCAAGTAACAACGGGCTGTACGATATTTCGCAAGATTTGGGGCAAACCGTTGGTAATAATCTTTTTCACACATTTGACAGCTTCAATTTAAATCAAAACGAAATCGCCCAGTTTTTTGGCAGTGATTCAATTCGAAATATCATTTCACGAGTCACAGGTGGCGAACCCAGTTTTATCAATGGCACAATCCGCTCAACCATTCCTAATGCCGATTTTTACTTTTTAAATCCTTATGGCATTGTGTTTGGCGAATTTGCACAATTAGATTTACAAGGCTCTTTTCATGCGTCGACCGCTGATTATTTAAAATTGTCCGATGGTGGCAGATTTCACGCCCGTTTTCCTAAACAAGATATTTTAACTTCAGCAGCCATTGAATTGTTTGGATTTCTAACCAATAATCCAGCCAATATTTCGATTGAAAACAGTCAACTGAGTATTGCTCAAGACCAAGACTTTTCACTTACGGCTGGCAATATTTCTATTATCAATGCACAAATTAAAGTACCTGCGGGACATCTGTATTTAGCCACGACGGGTGAGATTGGCGAATTCAATGATTTTAATCCTACGGTTTTGCAAGGCGATATTAACATTGCGCAACAATCTAGCTTAGAGACCAGTGGTGAAAGTGGCGGGGGTATTTTTATTCGCTCAGGTCAATTTATATTCAATGACAGTCAACTCATTGCCCAAACGCTAGGGAGTCAAGATGCTGATGCAATTGATATTGCCGCCCACAATATTTTACTGCAACAAGGGACAAAAATTGATGCCAGTGTAGAGGGTTTAGGTCGTGGTGCGGATATTCGTCTAAATGCAACGAATTCCATCAGTTCAATTGATGAAATAGCGCGTAGTGCTATAACCGCTAGCACTAATGCAAAAGTTGAACAAGGGCAGGCAAATCAAACAGGTGATGCAGGTTCAATCCTACTAAATGCCAAAAATGTCATATTTAAAGGCAATACCGCTATCACGACCACCAGCCGTAGTACGGGTAAAGCGGCAGATATATATATCAATGCAGAACAAAATATCAGTTTTTCAGGTACAGGCAGTCGTCCAGCGGGTAGTAATATTGCACCTCAAGCACTGATTTCTCAGGCGTATTATCAACCTGAAACGGCGGGCAATGTCTTCTTAACAGCGGAGCAAATCTTACTGGAAGATGGGTATCAGTTTATTGTATCTGGTTATGGAACGAGTGAGGCGGGTGACATCACACTCACGGCAGATAATATTCATATCAATTCAGCGTTGATTGCCAATATGACCTTTGGTGCAGGCGATGCGGGTGTGGTTCGGCTTGATTTGAAAGATACCTTGTCACTATATAGCGGCACAGTTGTTAACTTATCAATGGGTTCTGGCAACGCCAATACGACTCGAGTCACAGCTAAAAATGTGTACTTTGATTATGGTTCTTTCTTTTTATCGCTGAGTCGGCGCACGGGTCATGCAGGCAATTTTATTATTGAAGCAACCGATACGCTGCGTATGACTGGGGCAAATAATGGATATGAATCCAAAATTGCGTCAGAGTCATCGCCCACTTTAGCAGGCATTGTTGCAGGTGATGCAGGTGATATTACGATTAAAGCAGGACGTTTGATAATGCGTGATGGAGCAAATGTCAGCAGTACCTCATTCTCACGTTTAGGTTTTTATGCAGGCACAGGCGGCGATATTGACATTGATGTACAAGGTGAAATGGATATACAAGGGGTTAACCCTTACGGTGAAAGTGAAAATGGATTTGCCAGTGGGATTTATACACGTAGTTTAGGGGTAAGCGATAATAGCAGCAGAGGTGGCAATATTCGCTTACAAGCACAATCTTTGAAACTCTCAGATGGTGCAACCATTACCAGTAGCACTAATACTTACTCTTCAAGTGGCACGATTGATATTGCGGTGCGCGATAACATTGACATCAGCGGCGATGCCTCACATATTGAATTGCTCGAACCGGGGGCGTTGCAACTGGAATATCTCAACACTTATTCTGTGAGTAACGTCAATCAATCAACCAGCGGCATTTTTGCCAGTTCATTAGATGATAATCCACATTCAGGGGCAGCGGGCAATATCAACTTAAGCGCACACAAGCTCAACATGTCGGATAACGGGCGCATTTCGACTTCCAGTGAAGGCGGTGGACAAGCGGGGCATATCAATGTAACCGTCAATCAATTGCATATAGATTCGACTGCTGACATTGCATCGGAAAGCCAATTTATTAATCGCTATCAGTTTAATAGTATTGATGAACGTGACGAGGTGTTAGTAAAACAAGGCGATACGATTCAAGCGGCAGATTTAGGCAATGGCAAAATCAATTATTACGTTAATGTGGGCAGCCATCTGATTCCATCGCGTATTCCTTTAGACCCTGTGGCTAGCGTCGCTGAATTATATCAATTGAATCAACAATATTTGTTCAGCAATGGGCAAGTCGTTGAAGTGCAAAGTGGAGATGTCAGCGAATCTGGATATTATATTTATACCCATCATCATGAGCTTGTGCTGGATACATGGCAGCGTATGGATCAAGATGTGACAACAGTATTGGAGACAGCAGAACCTTTTCAATCAGTGCGCAAAGATAATAATGGCTATTCTCCTAATGAAACCTTGCCCGATTATCAATTAGGTGAACGGATTCGAGTGTTGGATATGGGGAATGGTAAAGCAGCCGATTTTATCTATACCAATATGTTTGAAGATGATGGTGATATTCATGTTGATTTTGTCCAAGTCAATCAATTTAATCTCTCCAGTATAGAAGAATTAACAGTATTGCCACAACAATTTTATTTAGAAGGTGAATATCCAATTGCAGTGCTAAACAATCCGCAACAAGCAGATCAATTTGTTTATGCTAACAACCAATGGATTCGTTTAAATAAACCGCGTCAAATTGCACAAATCAATGATGTTAATACTTTAACATTGGCAAAAACGGGCAATATCGCCCAAGTCGGGGATGCTGCGATGATTTATGTTGGGCAAGACTGGATAGATTTGAATCCACAACGCCAAACGGTACAAACACTGACAGATTTGGAACAACTGAATGCCAAACAAGGCGATTTTGTCAAAGTCCTCAGTGATAATAGTCCAGAAAATTATTTTTATGCAAATGGGCAATGGATAAAGCAAGAACGCGGTGGCAATGCAGGTACAATTGAAATCAATGCAGATCGTATTCAAGTAACTGATAGTGGAGCGATTACGACTGAAGCGATTAGTGCAGGCGGCGGTGGCATCACCCTAAATGTTGATAATACTTTGTATTTAAACAATGCGCGTATTTCAGCCAGTGTTCAAGAAGGGGCGGGGAATGGAGGTGATTTAAATTTGAATAATGCACAGTTTTTAGTGATGAACAATGCGAGATTAATTGCTGAAGCTTATGAAGGTCAAGGCGGTAATATTCGAATTGCAGCAGAACAATTTATCAAAGACCCAAATAGTTTAGTCTCTGCCTCTTCGCGTTTAGGCATTGATGGCAATATCGAAATCACCTCACCCGATGAAACTATCAGCAGTGGTTTATTAAGTTTGGATAAAAACTTTGCTAAAAAAGTACAAATCAAAGATACGTGTAAAGCCGCGATTGGAGGACAATTACCTACTGAATTTCAACCACCGCTAACGCTTAAAGTGAATATGTATCGTTTTCAAAATGACTTTGTTGAGGATTGGATTCCTAGCTCTGCGCTAAATTCAAGGTTATCTACTTGTCAATAAAGGTCTTTTTTTTGCTTCTATCCCAGATAAATTATGCGAATAGCAATGCTATGGCTGTTTGTGTGTCTGACCAACACCGCACAAGCAGACATTTCAATCAATAATCAACAATTATCAACTAACAATGGGCTGTATGACATTTCGCAAGATTTGGGGCAAACCATTGGTAGCAACTTATTTCACAGCTTTGATCGCTTTAATTTAAATCAAGGGGAAGTGGCAAAATTTTCTGGTTCAGAACAAATTCAAAATGTAATTTCCCGCGTGATTGGTGGCAATCCTAGCTTTATTAACGGCACGCTGCGCTCAACGATGCCAAATGCTGATTTTTATTTTATTAATCCTTATGGCATCTCATTTGGTAAATATGCCCAACTCGATTTGCAAGGCTCTTTTCATACATCAACCGCAGATTATTTAAAACTATCGGATGGCGGTGAATTTCATGCGCGTTTTCCTGAGCAAGATATCTTGACCACTGCACCGATTGCCAGTTTCGGGTTTCTAACGGATATACCTGCACCGATTGATTTTCAAGGTTCAAAACTGATTGTATTGCCTGAAAAAGACATCAGTGTGATTGCGGGTGACATCAATATAGATCAGGCACATTTATTTGCAACTGATATTAAAACGGTTAAGGCTGGAAATATACGGGTTGCCAGTGTTGCATCACAGGGTGAAGTGGTCTTATTGGAGTCAGATTTAGACGTTTCCTCATTTACCGATTTAGGCGACATCACAATGATTGGGGTTAATTCAAGTAATGGGGATGGGGTTTTATCGGTGAAAGGCACGGAGTCAGGTTTAATTCTGATTCGGGGTAATAATATGTTGTTGTCAGACCGTGGTTTTTTAGAGGCAAATAATTATGCTAAACAAGGCGCGGTTGGCAAAGGAATTGACATCAAACTCACGGGACAACTTAAATTAACCAAAGGGGCGGAAATCGTCAGTAAAACATTTAGCTCGATTCAAACCGCACCGATTTCAATTGAAGTGGATACGTTGGAATTACATGAAGGCTCACAAATTAGCTCAAATGTATGGGATGCGGGTCATGGTAATCAAATGTCGATCAAAGCTAATGACATCTTATTAACAGGTATTAGTGATATAACCGTAACAAGCACTAATGGCAATATTACCCGTAATACCACTGGTATTTCTTCAATTTCATACTCGACAAACCCTAATGCAATAGAAAGTACGATCAATATTGAAACGCCACGGCTTATCATGGAAGATCAAGCACAAGTGAATGTTACATCCCTAGGCTTAGGCAAAGCAGGCTCAATTTATCTCGATGTGGATCAATTAAAAGTGACGCGGGGTGCGGGCATCATGTCCACAGCCGTTGGCTTAGGTGATGGTGGTTTAATTCAAATTGATGCAAATCAGATTTACATATCCGATACGGGAACAATTAATTCAGCAGGATTTGGACAAGGCACTGGTAAAGCAGGTGATATTACGATTGCTGCCGAGAATTTCACATTGCAAAGTGGCGGCAATGTCAATATTTCAACCTTGGGTTTAGGCTTATCAGGTGTGATTAAGATTAATGTAACAGATACCTTACGTCTATCAGGGCATTCTGATGCCAGCAATTTGCGTTATTATGATTTTGTTAATGAACAATTAGGCGGCTCTTTAGCACTTTTGGGGGTGAAACCTACGGATGTGATTGGCGCAACTAAAATCAATGCGTCGGTGATTAACTTGGGTGCTGAAAGCGCAGGCAATATTGAGATTCAAGCTGGGCATATTGATTTATTTGATGGCGCGGAAATTACGGGTGAACATCGCGGTTTCGGTCATGCAGGACAAATTTCTGTTCAAGCAGATGATATACATTTAAATAACAGTAAAATTACCACGGAAACTTTTGGCGGTGGTGGCGGCGGCAATATTCAGCTAACAACTTCAACTATTTTAAATTTGACTCAAAGCGATATTACAACCAGTGTCGGTAAAGGTTTAGGGCAAGGCGGTGATATTGGTATTAATAGACCTGTTTTTATAGTGCTTAATCAAAGTCAAATTATTGCTCAAGCGGATGCTGGTGATGGGGGAAATATTTGGATTGTCGCCGACCAATTTTTAAAATCACCGAGTAGTTTAGTTTCAGCTTCTTCTCGTTTAGGCATTGATGGCAATATTGAAATCATTTCGCCTGATGAAACCATCAGCAGTGGATTACTGACTTTAAATAAACGTTTTTCTGAGCAAGCACAAATCAAAGATGCGTGTAAGACTGCGATTGTAGGGCAGCGACCAACCGAATTCCAACCGCCATTAACCTTAAAAGTGAGTATGTATCGTTTTCCCAATTATTTTATTGATGACTGGATTCCTAGCTATGGACGCGGATTAAGACTATCAGCTTGTCAATAAAGCTCTTTGCTTCTATCTCACATAAATTGAGTTTGATTGATCTATTTTATGAGGATAGATTTAAATGAAATGCCTTCATGGCGTGCCACGTCGAATATACCTCTGACGCAGCATGTCTTGATGGCATCCTAGAAAATACAGCAGATTAAAGAGTGAACAGAATTATAGCTGATTCCTTGTTATATAATTAGGGAGCGTTCTTAATTAAACCTAAAATCCATAAAAATACTTTAATTACCAACCACTTAAAAAAACAGCGCTTTGAATTTTATTCTTTAGATTCAATTTATTACTAGTTTGATAAGAACGCCGACTAGGACTGCGAGTCCTTGAAGGACTCGCAGTCCTAGTCGCTATTTACGCTTATTTCTGGGTTTTTCTTGTGGTAAAAAATGTTCTTCCCAATATGTTTTCACATCCACATCAGCAAGCTTGAAATCAATCCCAAACGCATCTTTTTCACCGCCAATACCACGACTAAAACGCACTTCTTTATAGATAGGTTCATCGGTTAATAATTTGACCAATTGTGCCGCATCAGGACTAAAACCTTCAATTTTAATTGTGCCACCTTCCAGAGTCAGACGAGATAAATGACTTTTTTTGGGAATCACCCCATTTAGATGTGATAACACTTCGGGTACTTTTTGCTTAGGAAAGCCTTGGATTGGGTTAATTTCATCTTCGATTGTCAGTACTTCTTGTTTTAGCTGACTCACATCCATGGTTTGCCCACGTAATTGATCCAAATGATTCTGTAACTGTTGCTTATAATACACATTCGCCATAAAACCTAAAATACCAACGACAACCAATAAAACTGCAGCGACCGCCATGTAAATCCGATTGCGCTGCCGCTTAGCTTGTTTTTTGCGCAAAATACTGGTTGTGGGTACAAAAGCATAATGGTAAATACGCTTTTCAGGTACAGGTAAATTCTCCCAGTCTGATAATGCCTGATATTGCTTACTATGAGGCTGATTATCATCTAAATGAATTTCTTGCTCGATTTGCTGTTTAAATTCTGGGGTATTGCAATCATCTTTTGGGAAATGTAACCAACGTTGTACCGCCGTACCAGACCATTCACAAAAGGTAGCAGATTGTTCATCTTCATCACTGATTTGGATCAATAACTCTTGCTTAGGCACGGTTAATAAAGTGCGTGGTACAATGCAAGACAGAAATAAACCTGCCTGTTCAAATGCAATAAAAAGTGATTCCGCACGTTTGCTGGGCAACCACAATGCAACGGTTTGTTGACCTTGTTTTTGAGCTTGAACGGCTAACAATAATGGCTCTGAATTACCAGGTAATAAAGTAGAAAGCTGTAAATTAACTGCCCCTTTAAGCTTATCATCATCAATCGCAGGCAATTTTAAACTGGTTGCAATAAATTCTTCAGGTGGTAATGCCAACGCAATATGGCGTAATTTTTTATTGTTAAGTAGTAAACGACAAGCGGCTTCAGCAATTCCTTTGGTCGTTGTCTCAATATCATGTTGCGCAACTAAGTCAACATCGCCTGTATATAATAAGGATGAACCATGCAAAACTAAGCAGGCATCCACCTTGGGTAAATGTTGCTTACGTTTTTTGCCTAATTTTAGTTTAGGTAATTTAATATCAATATTCTTCATAGGTTTCTTTATGCATACAGTGGTAACGGGCGCAAGTAATCAAATTGGTTATTTTTTATTGCCTCACCTAGCTCAGCAATATAGTATCACGGCGATCAGTCGACAATCACCCGCCTCTCATGTTATAGAAAATCAACATATCCATTGGATTCAACAGGATTTACGGACTGAGCCATTAAACATTTCACAATCATTTATTTTATTGCATCTTGCGCCTATTTGGCTATTGCCAGATTTATTACAAGCTTTGCCACAGCCACATCAATTACAACGAGTGATTGTATTTAGCTCTACCAGCCGTTTTACTAAAACAGACTCGTCTGACGAACAAGAACAACATGTTGTGCAAGATTTAACCCAAGCCGAACAAGCAATTATGCAGCAATGTGAACAATTACAAATCCCGTGGACTATTTTGCGCCCTACCTTGGTTTATGGCTGTGGCTTAGATAAAAATGTAGCCTTTATAGCTCAATTTATTAAACGATTTGGATTTTTCCCTATTGTCGGACAAGGGCAAGGTTTGCGTCAACCTATTCATGCCGAAGATTTAGCGCAAGCTTGCGTAGATATTTTGCAAAATCCCGTAACATATAACAAAGCCTATAATCTAAGCGGTGGTGAAACCCTAACTTATCAACAAATGGTGGCTAGAATTTTTCAACAACAAAATAAACCTATACGTATCATTCCTATTCCTTCCCGTCTATTTAAATTTGCACTAAGTTTGCTAAATTGGTTGCCAATGTTTAAACATATTTCCCCTGCCATGATTGATCGTATGAACCAAGATTTATGTTTTGAACACCAAGCCGCTCAGAAAGATTTTAATTATAAACCGCGTTCATTTTCACCTTAAAATAATAGTAATGCCGCTTGAATCCTCACTGGTAACGGTTTTGCTTAAACTTATGCTAAGATAGATTTTAATCTTGCCATTTTTCCTATTGGAGGCCACGGTGTATTTAAATTACATCAATAATTTTAGAGGGTTGGCAATCATTTTCATTGTTGCGATTCATGCACTTTCAGGCACTGTGCTGATTTGGGATCATAATGATGAAATCTACCAAACTCTATATATTTTTCTTACTAATTCATCCAGCTATTTTGTATTTTTAGCGGGTTTTTTATTTCAGCATTTATCTCATAAATTTGATCTACAAAAACATACGATAACCAAACTCAAATATATTGTTTTACCTTATATTCTTGTTTCTATCCCCGCTATTTTAGAAGAGCTATTTGTATCAACTGATGGCTATTTTCATGCTTATCCGCTTTATCAGCAAGTTTTTCTATATTACATAACAGGAATGCACATGGCGCATTTTTGGTTTGTGCCGATGATTATCATCTTTTACGTTTGTGCTCCTGTCTTAGTATGGTTAGACCGTCAACCGCGTTTTTACTGGTCTTTACCGATTATTGTGCTGATTTCAATGTCTGTGCCGCGTGAGATCATGCCATTACACAATCCATTTCAATCATTTGTGCATTTTGCATCAATTTATCTATTTGGTATGTATTTAAGCCATTATAAACAAGAAATTGTGCCTTATCTTGCACGTTATTGGCTTGGATTATTTATAGTATTTATGTCGCTATTCCTTGGTGAAGTATATTTGCGTACTCAGCTACATTCATTTGCCTATGCTGATGGTATTCAAGTGCTTAAATTTACTGCGGGGGCTGCTTTGATTACGGCCTTATTTTATCAATTTGATGGCTTTTTCAAAAAAACATTTAATTTTCTTGCTGAACCTAGTTTTGGGATTTATTTCCTACACAACTATTTCATTGTGTTATGCGAAATCATTGTGCGTAAATTCTCATGGTACATTGATGGGAATATATTGACATTCACATTATTGGTCATTGTATTGACCACAATGTCTTATGTTTTCCTATGGATAACAAAAAGTATCTTTGGTCAACGCAGTCGTATGTTAGTGGGCTATTAAATTTTTTGAGATGGGAATAATAGTTCAGATAGTTTTATTAACTCGAGTTACGCAGTGACAAAATGGGATCGAATAAATGGAATGATTCATGTAGGGTGGAATAGGTGTACCCCGAAATCTAAAATATTTGAATAACATTACACACCATATTCCACCTTTTTCGATAGTTACCCGTTACCTTATTGGTGGAAAACGCTGTGCTATTACACCCTACTGTAAATACTCTATATCCTGCAATCAGACACTTTTTTGCGTAACCTGAGCTATTAAAATCTGAGGAGAAAGCTAAAAAGAACGGGGATGATGTTGTTTTTGACAATGGCACAATCCCAAGGCTCTCGACAAACAGCAACAATGATAAATATTGTGAGGAGCTTTTAAGATAAAACGCCGCTATATCAATTTTTGATACAAAACAATATTCCCATTCAGATTATTCTGATTCGCTGATAGGCTTATCTGAATAGGGACATTTATATGTGAAATTGAGGGGTCTATATTCTTAATATTCTGTATATGTTTAATGTTGGTGTATTGATTGCCTAATTTAGCATCAGCATCAAGTGAAAATATACGATGAATCAATAGATTTTTATGAATATTACCGAAGGATTATAATTTATCAATAAGGTGAAAAATATCATGTCCCTCACAGCGCTATTTTTAAAAGTAGCTAACTTATTTTTTATCTTATGCTATGTTGCACTGATTATAGCCACAACCCAAAAATCATTATTTGGAGAACATTTATTTTTAGGATTTATTGTGGTTGCATTTTTGTCCGTTCAATTGGTTGGGCATATTTTAGGAAAAGCGTGGGCATTGAAAAACACAGCAGCAATATTGGGTGGATTTAATATTATTTTTATAGTTTCATTACTACCCTTCCCATTTGAGTCCCAATTACAACCTGCTCTTTTTGAACGACTGCTTATTTTTTTCCAGCAAACGATGGTGGCGATAACCGCATTTATTTTATATGGATTGAGAAGAGAACTTAACAAATAACCCGTCACTACATTTGTAAACGATATTTATCGTATAAACCCATGACTTTACGCACGTAATTTTTAGTTTCTTTGTAAGGAGGAACTTTATTACCATAACGTTTAACCGCATTTTCACCCGCATTGTAACCCGCTAAAGCTAAACGCAAATCATTGTTAAACAAGTCCAGTAAAAAATTCAAATACTGTGCTCCACCATATATATTTTCAGAAGCATTGGTACGATCAGACACACCAAACCGCTTGGCAGTCCCCGGCATTAACTGCATCAAACCCACAGCCCCTTTAGGAGAAATCGCTTTGGGATTGTAAGCAGACTCAGTTTGAATTACAGCATGTAATAAAGCAGCTTCAACACCCGTTAAATCTGCGGCATTGCTCACCATCACATAATATTTTTTGTATTTCTTGTGCATCACATCATGGGCAGAATAGCGACCGCCTGAGGAAGGAATAATGCTTTCTAAACCTGAGTAAATTAATTTGTATTTTGTATTTTTAGGGGCATCAGCTAAATGGACTGTGCCATTTTTGTCAATAAAACGATAAATACGTACCGAACGCACATTAAGATTAGGACGCTTGATTTTGGTACTTTTGCCGTTAGTACCTGTAATCGGATGATCTGTAAAATGAACCACTCCTTTTGAGTCAATATAACGATAAACTTCAGTAGCAGCTACAACTACATTTGTACAGAGTATTGTAATGAATAGCAGGCTTAAACTAATTTTATTCACGATAGTCTCCGTGCAAAATGGTGAGATAGGATAAGAACAATCCATACCTATCGAGCTTATCATTATCTTATTAAAATAATATGTTACCAAGCATTTTAAACGCCTAAGCTAATCAGTTTGTGCACAAGCGTTGCTAAGAGCGAACTAAACCTTGCTCTACTTGATCGCGAGTGGCTTTGTCGGTCAGTAAGCTAATTAATTCTAAAGCAAAATCCATTGCTGTCCCTGGCCCACGTGAAGTCACGACTTTGCCATCACATACTACAGCTTGGTCTAATAAAAATTGAGTACTTGCTAATTTAGAGGCATCCAAAGCACCAGGATAATGGGTGGCTTTTTTGTCTGCCAATAAACCCGCATCTCCTAATACTTTGGGTGCAGCACAAATTGCAGCCGTATATTTATTTTGCGCGGCCATATCTTTTAGCAATTGATGAATCCGTACATCATCATTTAAATGATCTGCCCCCAGTAAACCTCCCGGTAAGACAATCATGTCGAAGTCTTGCTGCAGTGCTACATCAAGCGTTGTATCTGGCACTAGCGTAACACCTCTACTGGCTTTTACTGGCTGCTCATCTAAGCCTGCAGTCACTACGTTGATTTCTGCACGGCGCAATAAGTCAATAATAGTAACGGCTTCTAACTCTTCACAGCCTTGAGCCAATGGAATAAGTACGCTAGGCATTTTGATTAACTCCTATGAACGGTTGCCTTCGATGATGTTTAGGCCTTTTAATAAATTCAGAGCTTCATGTAAGGCATAATCATCTGCTGCAAGATTTTCTGCTTCTTTTTTGGCATCTGCTGCTTTTTGTTCATCAGTTTTATCATTAGATAAGTGACCCACTAAATCCGCTTCTTTTAGCCCTTCATCATCTGTTTTCTTAACTTTAGCAATTTCTACGTGACTCAATTCGATATCAGGGTTAATACCTTCAGCTTGAATTGAACGACCTGCAGGTGTGTAGTAACGCGCGGTCGTTAATTTTAGGGCAGCATTATTATTCATTGGCAAAATGGTTTGTACTGAGCCTTTACCAAAGGTTTTATTACCCATAATCACAGCACGTTTGTGATCTTGCAATGCGCCTGCAACAATTTCTGAAGCGGAAGCCGAGCCACCATTAACCAATACCACAATCGGTGCACCATCAATTAAATCACCAAGTTGAGCTTTAAACGTGAAAGAAGAGTCTTCAACACGACCTTCAGTATAGACAATTAAGCCTTTGTTTAAAAATGCATCTGATACATCAACCGCTGCATTTAATACGCCACCAGGATTATTGCGCAAATCTAAAATTAAACCGTCTAACTGGGCTTTATTTTCTTTTTTTAGTTCGGTAATTGCTTTTTCTAAATCTTCACCTGTATGCGCTTGGAAATGACTGACACGCACATAGCCGTAGCCTTTATCTAAAATACGACTTTTAACACTTTTTACTTGGATAATGTCGCGGGTAATTTCAATTTTGAGGGGTTTGTCTGCTGTTTCACGAACAATGGTTAAGAGAATTTTAGTGTCAGGCTTGCCTCGCATCACTTTCACTGCATCCATCAAGGTCATGCCTTTTACTGGCGTGTCGTCCAAACGGATAATCATGTCGCCTGCTTCTACACCTGCCCGTTGCGCTGGGGTATCATCAATGGGGGCGATGACTTTAACAAAGCCGTCTTCCATGCCCACTTCAATCCCTAAACCACCAAATTCACCTGTGGTGCTGGTCTGTAATTCCATGAACGCATCAGAGTCTAAGTAATTGGAGTGAGGGTCTAAACCTGATAGCATTCCTTTGATGGCATTTTCCAACAATACGCTATCTTCAACATCTTCAACATAGTTTGACTTAATCCGATGAAAAACTTCAGTAAATGCGCGTAATTCTTTAAATGGGATAACTTGGGTTATATCGTTAGCTTGTTCACGATTTGCTAAAACACTACCACCGATGGCAATGAGTGTTCCCAACATCGCACCAATCAGTAAACCTGGAACATGGCGTAATAATGCAGACATATTGTTCTCCGTGCTTTCGCACTGACATCAAAAATAACAAAAACTGTTAAGGATATAAGCTATTTACACAAAGCTGTCAAGTCTTAAGTGTTGTGTAGCTATCTCGCTTTTGTATGGAAAAAGAGTAAGTCACTTTTTTATGAAGTATAAGCAATAAATATCACAATTCAAGAGGGCATCGTTATCATTTATAAACAGTATACGGAATTAGAGCAAGTTATTTTCTAAATATAAAACAAGGATAGCACTTATAGACTAAGGCCTAAAATATGCACTGCTAAAAACCATTTTAATAATATGGAGAAAAGCATTGAATAAATTTGCAGTGGTGAGTTTATTTTTATTGGCGCATTTAGCATTTGCTGAGCAAGAACCAACGTCATTTGAGTTTAAACTGATTCACCATCAAGATGAAGAGATTTTAATTATTGATAAAATAGAAGTATATGACTCAAATCAACAATTACAGCAGAAAATAACAGGTTTTAGTGCTCAAGTCTTTGGCATCGATATGATTAACCTTGAAGTGGAAGATATGAATTTTGATGGCTATCCCGATATTCGTTTGCCGCAAGTGTTACCCGTTGAGGGCAGTATTTATTTTTATTATTGGTTTTATGATCCAGAACAACAGCTTTTTGTACGCAATACGGTTTTAGAAGATTTCCGTTCACCTGAGTTTAACGCTAAAAGCCAATCGATTAAAGTATATTCACATCAAAGCGAACGACAATACCGAGTGAACCATTATCGTTACCAAACCCCAGAAAAATTACAGTTGTTTTTACAGCAAGCACATAAGCAAGTTGGAAGGCATTGGCTAGAAGCTATTTTAGAACGTAATGCCGCAGGAGAAATGGAATTAGTGGAACAAAACTTAGTTAGTGATTAATAAAAAAGCGGGCAATCCTAAAGATTAGAATTGTCCGCTTCATAATAAGATTTAACAAGTGTATGTATTAATCTACAAATTCAATAGAAATAATACCTAAGCCAGGCACACCATTTTCAGAGCTTAAAATCGTGGTATAACTACCAGGATCAAAACTTATGGAAATTGCAGCATCAGTCTCGTTAAGTTCTGTATGTAGTGGTAAGTGATTGATACTTGATTCATCACGCCAGCTTGATACATTGGCCATACGACCACCCATAACCTGATTGGTTTCAGGGTCAAAGTAAATGCGGCCTATTTCTATCAAACTGTCAATTTGTGTATCAAGCGATTCACCTAAGGCATGACCTTTGATATGTGCAGTTTGACGACCATCAGTACCATAGACCGAAAAACCAATGATAGCATCGTTTGCACCACCACTGATATAGCCTCGCCCACTCACATTACCAAAAGTTAATGTATTATCTAGCAACATAATACTGACAAGACCGACACCTGAATCAGCTTCACTATTTGGACTCATGCACATGGTAACAGTGTAAGCACCCGCACCCAAGTTTAACAATAAAGCTGCATCCGTTTGATTTCCTGGTTTGTGAAACTCAGGAATGTCGAGAGAAGCCTCATGTAATTCCCAAGCATCATTTTTCGCAACAGGTACACCGCGTAAAATACCATCAGTGCCTTGAACCGATTGCTTGACTAATATTTTAGGGTTAACACCTTGTTCTAAATCTAAGGCTCGAATGAGCACTTGTTCCGTGCCAGCTCCTTCTAAGATAAATCCAGCTACGACAACATCATCAGGATGTGGGCTTGCATGTTGGTAACACGCATTTTTGCCTTGGATTTTTGCACGAATACTAAAGCTGTCAACATAAATGGAATTGTTTGAATCTGTACCATCCGTCCCATCAGCATTATCGCCTACATTATCATCTGAGCCATCATTATCCATTGGTGCAATGTAATTAGGATCACCATAGAATAGTGCTTTACAATTACGGGCATTATTCATGATAAGTTTGCCGTCAACACAATCTGGGCTGCCATCCCATGAATGGAATAACAAACCTGTTGGGGCTGTTGCCGTTAAATTAACCGTCAATCCGCGTTTGAATAAACCACGACAATGGCCACTGCCTTTATTACAATCGATGGCTAAGCCATGAATGTCTTTTTGGCTACTGGTAACACGTCCATGAGGTGAAGCAATTGTAAGCTGATAGTGATCTGCTGGAACATCCGATTTACCAGAAGACGTTGTTGTGTCCTCTTCAGATGTAACTTCTTCGTTAACACGGTCAATAATTTCTTGCACATCGTCCCATGTTTGAATATCGCTCTCACTGGATGCTTCAATTTCATCTTGGTATTCAGTTAAATTACCTGAATCAACATCGGCTAAACCACCTTCATTTAGATCATCAATTGTAATATCGCTTGCATCATCATCGTCAGCCGCTTGTTGAATTTTCTTCAATGCATTGACTTGATCGATAATAGCTTGTACATCTTCCCATGAGGAGATTGAATCAATACCCGCTGCGGCAATTGCTGTTTTATAATCGTCTAAATAATCTTCATCTAAACCTTCAATATCACCAGCTTCCAATTCTGCTATCGTCATTGCACTGGCATCTTCAGCATTGGCATAAGCTTGGATTGTTTCTAAAGTGCTGTCATTAACACTGTCAATCAAAGCCTGCAATTCTTCAAGTGTATCCACATCTCCGGGATCAGCATTCGCAATCGCTGTTTTGTATAAGCTTAAATTACTAGAATTTGTGCCTGTGACACCTGTGTCAGTTAATTCATCTATGGTTAAACTACTTGCGCTATCAGCATCGGCATAATCTTGAATCAGGGCTAAAGCATTGACTTCATCAATCAAAGCTTGCAATTCCTCAAGTGTGTCCACATCTCCGGGATCAGCATTCGCAATTGCGTCTTTGTATAAAGACAAATTATCTGCAACTGTATCTGTGACACCTGCATCGGTTAATTGTGTAGTGGTTAAACTGCTTGCGTCATCAGCATCAGCATAATCTTGAAGAAGGGCTAAAGCATTGACTTCATCAATTAAAGCTTGCAATTCCTCAAGTGTATCCACATCGGCTGGATCAGCATTCGCAATCGCGTCTTTGTATAAATCTAAATTATCTGCAACTGTATCTGTGACACCCGCATCGGTTAATTGTGTAGTGGTTAAACTGCTTGCGCTATTAGCATCAGCATAATCTTGAATCAGGGCTAAAGCATTGACTTCATCAATCAAATCTTGTAAATCCGCCCAGTTGGTAAAGCCATCTGTATCGTCGGCAATTGCTGCTTGGTAAAGTGCCAAATTATCGCTATCCACATTTTCAAGCGTATCAACGTTAAGTTGGTCAATGCTTAAATCACCTGCATCACTACCCGTAGCATAACCACTCAGTACATCTAAGTTTGCTTGATCTACTAAATCTTGTAGTTCTGCTGTAGTATCGATATTCCCACTAGTAGCAGCAATAATATCAGCAACATATTCAGCTTCATTATCATTATCAACGACAACGTTATTAAGTCCTGAATCTTCAAGCAATGCTCTAACTTCATCGTCACTCAAACCACCTGCTGAATTAGCATCAGCAATTGAGCCTAAGTCATCACCAGCATTATTTACAGAGCTAACAAGTGCTGCAAGATCATCCTGCGCATCTTCAAAATCTGAATCAGATGAACCTGCATCGGTTGTATCATTGGTATTTCGAGTATCTGCCGATAAATCATTATCAAGTTCTTCTTTAATACGCTCTTTATAGCCATCTAAAAGATTATCATCGACAGTTAAATCCAATGTACCACCTGCATCATCTGCTCCATCTAGTGCATCATCTAAGTCATCAGCAGTAATATCAATGGTGTCTGTTGTGTCTTCCACAAAGTCATCAATAAGAAGGAAAGTACTTTTATAACAACTATTGATATATGCACCTACATAACTACTAGTCACATTAGCGCCTAAATCATATGAGGATAAAGTGACTAAATCACTAAGGGATGAGCTTTTATAAAGGTTATTTTGTAAGGTACTACTGGTAATGGTGACATTATTACCTTTAGTTAATATACCCGCACCACATAAAGTGCTGCTATTGTCTTCTACAGAACTATTGGTTTGAATTATCAATACTGCCGCAGACGCATTAAAAATACCGCCACCTTTTCTTTCTGTTGTATTATTTGAAATGGTTGTTGTATCAAGCGTTAGATTACCTGCATTATAAACACCTCCTCCACTACCAGACGTACCTGTTGTTTCATTGCCATCAACAGTGACTCTAAGCAAGTTAGTTGTGCCATAGTTTAAAAGTCCACCGCCATTAGCAGTAGATGTGCCACCTGTTAAAGTTACATCTTCAAGGTCAAGTCTGGAACCAGATTTAACAAATACGTTACCACCAGTGCCACTTTTTCCATCTTTCAATGTGATATTTTTGATTGTTGTTACTGCAGCGGAATCAACAATAAGCACCTGATGACTCGTTGTACGTTCAATAATAGTGGTGGCTTCATCTGCACCCTCTATTGTCATAGCTAAATCAATAGTGATAGAAGGCCCAACGGTTAATTGATAAGTACCAGCGGCAAGGGAAATGGTATTATCAGCATCATACGTGCACCCATTATAATCAGCACTATCTTCTATTGATTGAATAGCCTCTCTAAGTGAGCAATCACCATTACTAGTGTCTTCATCCGTTGTAATAGATACGGTAATGGTTGCCCAAGTTGTTAAAGGCAAAGTCATACCTACAAAAGCAATAAAAAAAATTAAAGCTAGAATGGGTAGTTGATAAAATCGAGATGGAATAGGTAGTTTTTTACTATCCTCCCTACCCCCATAATAAACGTATGTGGTATTCATTCTAAACCCTCATAAAAATCTTGTGAATAATAATAAACTCTCTACCAATACATGTTGTTTTTAATGCTGGTCATTAAACGATTGTATGCAAAGAGTATTCCATAGGTATTAATATAGCATGAAGGGCAAGAAAATCAAGAGAATATGCCTTGACAAAAATATAAAGCAATGATTACTCAACTGTCACTGACTTTGCCAAATTTCTGGGTTGATCAACATCTGTACCTTTAATCAATGCCACATGATACGCTAAAAGTTGCAATGGAATAGTATAGACAAAAGGTGACAAAATATCGTCAATTTCACCTAGTTCTACAACTTGAATATAATCCGAAGCCTGCATTACCGCTTGATGATTAGCAAATACTAATAAATGACCACCACGTGCATGAACCTCCTGCAAATTCGATTTTAGCTTTTCCTGTAACGCATCATTTGGCGCGACGGCAATCACAGGCATATCTGCATCCACTAATGCTAATGGACCATGCTTCAATTCACCTGCTGGATACGCTTCAGCATGAATATAGGAAATTTCTTTTAACTTCAAAGCCCCTTCCATTGCAATCGGATAATGTACCCCACGTCCTAAAAATAAAGCGTGATGCTTGTCTGCAAATAATTCAGCTAATTGTTTAATTTGAGGATTGAGTTTACTGATAAGACTTTCAATTAATTGCGGTAATGTGGCTAATGATTTCAATACTCGATTTTCTAGTTCCACTTGCTGATTATGATAACGGCCTAAAATTAAGGTTAATAATAATAAAGCCATTAATTGGGTTGTGAATGCCTTGGTTGATGCGACTCCAATTTCAGGACCTGCATGAGTCATCAGCACCAAATCGGTTTCCCGTACAAGAGAACTTTCTGGCACATTACAGATGGCTAAACTTGCACCAAAACCCAGTTTTTTAGCCTCACGTAAGGCTGCTAATGTATCGGTTGTTTCTCCTGACTGTGACAAAGCAACAACTAAAGTATCAGGATGCGCAAGTGGTTGCCGATAGCGAAACTCACTGGCCACTTCCACAGTACAAGGGATTCTTGCCAACGACTCAATCCAATAACGTGCAACCATACCCGCATGGTAACTTGTACCACAGGCAATAATTTGAACAGCTTTAACTTGCTGAAAAATATCCGCCGCTTTAGGGCCAAATGCCGCTTCAAGTACCTTACCTTGGCCAATCCGTCCCATCAAAGTATTACGCAGAGCCTGAGGCTGTTCAAATATCTCTTTAAGCATGTAATGTCGGTATTCACCACGTTCAACAGCATCTAATTGCAATTGGCTATGATGTTCTTGACGTTGCACTTTTTGACCTGTCAAATCAGTAATATCAACATTATCACGCTGTAAGCAAACAATATCCCCATCTTCTAGGAAAATCATACGTTGGGTGACAGGAATTAAAGCCGCAACATCAGATGCAATAAAGTTTTCTCCGATCCCTAAGCCAATAACCAAAGGGCTACCGTGCCGTGCTGCAAGTAAAGTAGTATTATCTAAATGGCTGATAACTGCTAAAGAATAAGAGCCTTCCAATAGTTGTAATGTTTGTTTGAATGCGGACAATAAATCGTTGCTAAAACGTAGGCAGTAATGGATTTGGTGGGCAACCACTTCAGTATCTGTGTCTGAGGAAAATTCATAACCACGTTGTTCAAGATTGGCACGCAATTCTGCATGATTTTCAATGATGCCGTTATGGACTACTGCAACCGTGTCCCGAGAAATATGAGGATGAGCATTTTCTTTACTGGGTTTGCCATGGGTTGCCCAGCGAGTGTGTGCAATGCCTGTAGAGGAGCACAGTGAAGTTTGATGCAATGCAGATGCTAAGCTACTAACCTTGCCCTGAACCCGTTGTCTTTCTAAGCTATTCGACTGGAAGTCAATAATGGCTACACCCGCAGAATCGTAGCCTCGATACTCCAACCGCTTCAAACCTTCTAGCAAAATAGGAACGACATCACGTTCAGCAACACCACCGATAATACCGCACATAAACCACTACCCTTAATCACAGCTAAATGACCCGCATTGTAACTGATTTTCAGATTGGATTAATCACCTATCAATATTTTGAACAATATTTAATTTGAGTCAGATGGAATAAACCACACCATAAACCCCACTTTATTATAAACGCATTTTTATGGAGTCTTATGTGGGCGAACGTCAGCAGTTTAGTGGCTGGATCAGTACCCATCATCCTATATTGTTTAAGCAAGCATTATGGATGACGGGTAATCATGAGCTGGCAAACGAATCGGTACAAGAAGCATTTTATCAAGCATGGCAAGCACGTAAGACTTTACGAGATAAGACCAAAGTGCGGGCATGGTTGCTAACCATTTTGCGGCGGGTGATTTATCGGCACTATGAATCTAATTCAGTCTATTTAAAAACTGAGCTTTCAGATGAGATGCTGGCAGATACATCGATGCAAACCACGGAATTGATGTTAGACCTTAATCGTTGTCTGCAATATTTACCACTGCAACAACGTGAATTAATTTTATATCACAGCTTGCAAAGTCTCAGTTATAAGCAAATCAGCCAAATATTAGATATTCCTATCGGTACAGTCATGAGCCGTTTAGCCCGCGCCCGACAGAATTTAAAACGTTTATGGGATGAAGAACCTAGCGATTTAAATCAACACGCTAATGTCATTCCATTATCAGTAAAGCGAGTCCCATAATGAATAAACAGCCTCTCGATGATGAACAATTACAACATCTTTTGCATTCGCCAATCATTCCACATGATTTAGAGCAGCAATTACAAGCCAATTTTGCCCAACAATTGATGCAGAAAAATCATACCACAAGCCAATATAAACGATTTGCATTAGCCGCTAGTGTGATTTTAGTGATTAGCGTGTTGTTTTTATCCAGCTTTTGGATAGGTGCGCCAACGCATTCACCTTTATTTATTCGCAGTGCGGTGGCACATATTGGCGAAGAAACCCATTTAGCAGGTGAACTAACCCCGTTAACTTATGGTCTCAAACAATACCGTTTACATCTACCACTTGAGCAAGCCACGCTCAGCATGATTAAAGATTGTTGGGTCGATGGACGTTTAGTTAAACATTTACGCTTTCAATACCCTGATGGTGTAGTGATTGAATTAATGCTTTCCCCTACGCCTTTTCCTCAAGGTGTTGAGCCTGATTGTATTGGGCAACATCGACATTTGCATTGGCTTAGTTTACAGCCCCGTTCAGATTTATTTGTGTTGGCTTTTTATCAGCAGCAACCGCTTCAGCAACGCGCCATAACACTGGTTTCACAACTTACAGAAGTTTCTCACTCAATTAATCCTTAAGGAGTTTTTTATGTTGATACGTCATTATCTCAGTCCCTTTTTATTGCTATTACCGCTCAATAGCTGGGCAATACCTGAATTATCCGCCTTACCCCCTGTAACTGAAAACCCAGATAATCGTTACACTGAAGCCCGTATGATTTTGGGACGTGCTTTGTTTTTTGATAATCGAATTTCTGCATCAGGAACAATGAATTGTGCTTCTTGCCATTTGCCACATCAAGGTTGGACAACACATACTGCTTTATCACCTGCAAACCCTGGATGGGTTGAACGCCGCAACTCACCGACGTTGTTAAATGTAGGACATAATAAAGCCTTAATTTGGGATGGACGCGCATGGCCGTTGGAAAAGCAAGCCATTGGTTCGACTAAAAATCCCTTACACAAAGGGCAAAATATTGATAAATTGATGGCAACGTTTAACGCCGATCCTGACATGGTTAAAATGTTTAAAACAGCGTATGACAGCAAGCCGAATGTCGCTGATTATGGTAAAGCCCTCGCGGTATTCCAACGCCATTTTATTGTGACAGGTGACAGCCCATTTGATTTATATATGAAAGGCGATAAAACTGCACTCAATGAAACTGCATTGCGTGGTATGGATTTATTCAAAGGTAAAGCAGGCTGTATTGATTGTCATCATGGTGGCAATTTCACTGATTCGGATTTTCATAATGTGGGCTTGAAAAAAACTGCGATATTGGATAGCGAAGCCCATCAAAAAGCATTGAAATTCGATACCAAACGCACAGGGATTAAAGAATGGGAAACCACCACAACCGATTTAGGACGCTATTTAATTAGTAAAGATGTGGCAGATACCGCGAAATTCAAAACCCCTACTTTACGCAATTTAGCAGACACTTACCCGTATATGCACGATGGACGTTATCAGACGTTGGAGCAAGTGATTGAACATTTTAATCGTGGTGGTGACCAAATCCCAAATCAAGACCCACGTATCAAACCGTTGGATTTAACTGAAGCTGAAAAACAGGATTTATTGGTATTTTTGCAGTCTTTGCAAGGCGCGTTACCTGACATCAAAATGGAAGATTGGGTACGCCAAGTCGATGGCAGTGATAGTGTTGATGGTGAAATTTTGTTTAAAACCAAAGGGACTTGTGTCAATTGTCATCAGCTAGATGGAAAAGGGATCGAGGGTGTGTTCCCTCCATTAGCAGCTAATAAACATGTCACAGCAGGGAATGGTGATTATGTGGCAAAAACAATTTTACGTGGTCGTCATGGCAAGCTTGAAGTAAATGGGCAAACCTTTATGGCAACCATGCCACCGATTGGGATTCAACAAAATTTAAGTGATGCAGAAGTTGCGGCGATTGCCAGTTATATCCGTCAGGCATGGGGCAATCAAGCAGATAAAGTTACATCTGAACAAGTGAAGGCGCAACGTTAAAACCCATCCGTAGTAGATTCTATATTCATTGTCATCATATTTTCTAGCAAATAGGGCTGCCAGTTCTTCAAAGACTGATAGTCCTACCTAAACTAGATAGTTACTATTATTTATAATATCGCTATACTATGTGTCATTCGTACAATCATCAAAAATCAATGACTTGAATTATGTGGCCATTTAAACCAAAGTTGAATTTTTACGTTGTATTGCGACAAAGCCCTAATTGGCACACGATTACGACAGCAGAATTTGAGCAACAATCCAAAGCCTTTTGCCGCTTAATTGGTCGTCCTGAAAATTTAGTCAATGAAATTGTAAGCCTTTGGAATCAAAGTTTCGGAATTTCATTTTTTGCCACCAGACAAACTTTAAAACAGATTGCACAGCAAAGCCTTCAAAAAGTCAAAAATATCCACATTATCAGCATAGATCAGCTCCAACGACTTGAACAAATGAATTCAGGTACTTATCTGTTTATTGATGATGATGACTGGATTCAACCTAATATTAGCGATTTTTTCTCATCACAAGATATTGATGATTTTGATGGCTATCGCTGGGGTTCAGTTAATTTTGATGGACGCAAGGCTGAATTGATTGTCAGAAGAACATTTGACGAAACGTGTTTCACCAATAATTATGCGGTCAGTTCACGCTATTTAAATGCGCAAAGTTTAGATTCTGTATATCAACATTGGATTGCAACCGCCACTTTTCAGCAATTACAAATCAAACAATGTCCTTATTATTTAACAGTTACCAATAAGCATCCCGCCTCAACCGTTTATTTAGAACATAGCCTAGCGAATGATTTTTCTAGCCAACGATTAATCTCTGTTGTCAGAGAGTTTAATCAGAAAATGCAGCTTTTAGAAACGTGCGATTTAGCAGAATTAGGCTGGGCAAAACCCTATATGCAACAAACTAGAGGTTTTTATCAAGAATTATTGGCCAGTGCGAAAGGCTAATTAATGTTAGCGATCATACTCTATCTCGCAAGTATCAGCTTTTGCGTATTATATGCTCCCCAACCTTTACTCCCTTTGTTGAGTGAACAATTTAATATTGCTCCAGAATATACCAGTTTACTGATTACGGTTACTTTATTGCCATTGGGTGTTGCGCCCGTGTTGTATGGTTATGTACTGGAAGCCATGCCTTCAAAAACATTGCTCAAATATAGTTTTACATTGCTCACCATCAGTGAAATCGGGTTTATTTTTGCCAATGATTTTTGGACATTGCTTGCTATTCGAAGTTTTCAAGGTCTGCTATTTCCTGCCATATTTACTGCTTTAATGACTTATATTTCGACAACAGCCACCCAATCCCAACTTAAAAAGCAAGTTGCATTTTATATTGCAGCAACTATTTTAGGCGGATTTCTTGGACGTTTCATTGCTGGAATCACAGCGGCTTATATGGATTGGCATTGGGCTTTTGTAATATTGAGTATGGGTTTAATGCTGGGTTTTATTTTATTATTTTTCTTAGAGCAAGATACTAAATTACATTTACTGCGTCCTACTTGGTCTGCAGTATATAAAGTATTTCGGCAACCCATTTTTACACGGATTTATCTAATTATATTTTTAACTTTTTTTTGTTTCGCTTCGATCCTTAATGTATTACCATTCAGGTTAACGAGCTTAAATCAGCAAATATCTGAATTTCAAATTGCTTTAGCATACTCAGGCTACTTAGTTGGCATTATTGCCGCATTAAATTCGGTGTGGATCAGTGATAAAATAGGAGAACACTACGCTATTATCATTGGATTAAGCTTATATGCTGTTGCATTAATGTTATTTTTCATTCCTGATGATACGGTGTTTTTTGCCAATATGTTTTTATTTTGTGGTGGAATGTTTTTAGTACATAGTATTCTATCCAGTCACTTGAATCATCTAGCTCAGCATAACAAAGGCCTTATCAATGGATTATATATTGCTTGCTATTATGCGGGTGGGACGCTAGGTTCTTATGTTCCAAATTACTTATATCGTTTAGGTGGTTGGGATATATATTTACTGTTTTTGCTTTGTTTAGTCGGTATCGCTTTGTGGATAATTTATGACTTACTTAAATTAGAAGCTGTACACAAATAGTGATAAATATCATCAAAAAATAATACTAATAAATCAATTAGATATAAAGTGTACAAAAATCAATATCGAATAGATGTTTTAAATCCTAAAATAACTTAAAAATTAATCCCATAACGACCGTCGGTATAAATATGACAGGCTTTTATAAAATGTAGTTCTTAGGACAAAAAAAGCCCAATTTTGGCATGAAATAATCATGTTTAGGCAAGAAATAATAGTGTAAAATAAATTGATAGCGTAACAAGCTATTTTAGGGGGGTGAGCATCAGCCTGAAAATATATATTGTTACCAATTTTCTCAGTATTTACGAAAATCAGCTTAAATATTTTATTGGGTTTTTATACAAGGTAAGGTGTAAAAACTTAACATATAAATACTCTGGTATGGGGAACCCTTATGCAAAAACTTATATTATACGCGCTAAGTTTATTACTTTTCTATAGTCAATATAGTGGTGCTCAGAATCTCAAGTTTGAACATTTTGCTGTTGCTGAAGGTTTATCTCATTCTACGGCTACATGTGCTTTGCAAGATTCTCAAGGTTTCTTATGGTTTTGCACAGAAGATGGTTTAAATAAGTTTGATGGTTATAATTTTACTATTTATAGAACTAATATTGATGATTTGAACAGCTTAAGCAGCAGCTTTGTTAGTGATGTTGCTGAAGATAAAGAGGGTATTCTATGGATGGCAACAAATACAGGTTTAAATCGCTTTGACCCTAAAACAGAATCTTTTACCCATTATTTTCATGAACCCAATAATCCCAATAGTATAAGCAGCAATGATTTAGTTAATGTTTTTATTGATAAGCGCGGCGATTTATGGGTTAGTACTGCAACCGCAGGCCTTAATCATCTCAATTTGAAAACAGGACAATTTACACACTATAAACACGAGCCCAATAATCCTAATAGTCTAGCAGGTAATAATTTTAAAGGAACAACACATATTTTTGAGGATAGTCATGGCTATTTATGGTTTGGAACATGGGGACAAGGCTTAAACCGTTTTGATAGAGAAACAAATACTTTTAAATTATATACAACTGAAACCCATAACTTAGTTGGCAATAGTATTTATTCTATCCGAGAAACGATAGATAAAAAACGTTTATGGGTTGCAACAGTTGATGGATTAGATTTGCTCGATGATATAACGGGCAACGTAACAAACCACATGAATGATGTCACGGTCATTGATATTTTATTAGAAGATGATAATAAGCTGATCGCCGTTTGTGATTCATCAGGTTATGCTTTTACAGTGTATGACCTTAAAACAGGTAAACTGGAACCACATAATTTAGACCAAGCAGACCCTTACAGTATTAACGGTTACCCCATGGGTATATTAAAAGACCACCAAGGTAATATCTGGGTTCCAACGTGGGGTGGCGGGGTTAATAAGTTAGGTAAGCCTAATGCTTTCCGACATTATTATCATACATTTGGCAGTAAAGGCAATTTAACCAACAATACTATTTATGCTTTTTATGAAGGTTTAGATGGCATAATCTGGATCGGTTCTGAAGGTGGGGGCTTGTGTGGGTTTGATCCAAATGCCCCTCCAAATGAATCTGCATTTACATGCTATCAGCATAATGAAGAAAATCCTGAGACCAGTCTAATTGGTGATGATGTCTATGCTATTTCAGGAGATTCTAAAGGGATATTGTGGATTGCAACTTGGGAAGGTTTTAGTCGCTTTAACCCTAAAACCAAGTCTTTTACCAATTTTGCTCATGATGACAATGACTCAAATACTTTAGCTCATGACCACTTGTATAGTATCCATGTTGATAAAAAAGACCGCGTTTGGGTTGGGACTTGGGAGCAAGGGCTGAGTTTATATAATCAAGAAACAAAACAATTCACTCATTATGGACATGATAACAATGTTAAAAATAGTTTAGGCAATAATCAGGTGATGTATATCAATAGCGATCATAATGGGTTTATATGGATAGCAACGCCAAGTGGCTTAAACCGTTTTGACCCCAAAACAGAAACCTTTACCCATTACACCCATGATAAAAAAGATAAACATTCTATCAGTGGTAATAATATTGCGGCCATTTATGAAGATAATCAACAACGTTTATGGATTGGTACATCGGGTAGCGGGCTTAATCTTTTTGACCCCAAAACAGAAACATTCCAACATTTTACTAGGAAAAGTCATCAACTATCAGGTGATACAATCAATGGTATCATGCAAGATAAACTGGGGCGTCTATGGCTTACAACAAACTTAGGATTAACTTGCTTTAGCCTTGAATTTGGCTCAAACCCTGAATTATCTTGCTATGATCCAAAGCATGATCAAGATAAAGTGATGGCGGTACGTAATTATGATATGGGAGATGGCTTGCAAGCGGGTGAATTTTTCCTAGGTGCTGCTTTAAGCTCGAATACAGGGGAACTGTATGTAGGTGGGCCGGGCGGGTTTAACCGTTTTGATCCTGAATTACTATCCACCAATTTTAATATGCCTGCGGTTGTTTTTACAGATTTTAAATTGTTTAATGAATCTGTGCCCGTTTATAAAGAATCCTTATTAAACCAGAATATTAACTACATTTCCAAAATAACCCTTACCCATAAAGAAAATATTTTTTCGATTCATTTTTCTGCTTTAGATTTTGTTATTCCACATAAAAATCAATATGCTTATCAATTAGTAGGTTTTGATAAAGATTGGGTTTATCTCGATAGCAGTCAACGTTTTACGACTTATACCAATTTACCTGCTGGCACTTATCAATTTAGAGTCAAAGCCAGCAATAATGATGGTATTTGGAATGATGAAGGTAAGCAAGTGACTATTGAAGCGCTTTCTCCGTGGTGGAAAACTTGGTGGGCTTATAGCATCTATTTTCTAGTCATTGCTTGGTTTTTTATTGATCAACAACGTAAGCTACAAAAATCACAAGCTTATAATCAGAAATTACAAGAAATTGATAAATTAAAAGAACAAGCTGTCAAAATTGCTCAAGCTAATGAGCAACGTTTACGTCAGTTTTTAGACGCAGTTCCATTAGGCATTGCCATTTTAAATATTGATGGTAGTACACATTATATGAATCCAAGTGCGCTTAATATTATGGGTATTAATCATCATAAATCCCATGATACAAGCAATATTTCAGAAACCTATCATTTTTATATTGCGGGTACTGCGCGGTATTATCCAAATCAAAGCTTGACTAGCGTACGTGCCTTGAAAGGGGAAAGTAACACTTTGGATGATGTTGAAATTCATCGTGCTGATGGCATTGTTGTGCCAATAGAATCTTGCGGTACACCTATTTTTGATGAACGCCAAAATGTAAAATATGCCATTGTTACGTTCCAAGATATTCGTGAGCGCAAACAAGCTGAAGAAGATCGATTGCGTTTAGTACAGGAACAAGAAGCTAAAAATGTTGCCTTACGCTATAACAAAGAAATTGAAGCTAAAAATATTGAGTTGATTCACTTAAATCAAGAGAAAAATGAATTCCTAGGTATTGCCGCACATGATTTGAAAAACCCACTTGCAGCTATTCGAGGCACAGCGGAATATATACAAGAAGAATTTGAAGTCTTGTCACAAGAAGAGTTGCTTGAAAGTGCGCAAATGGTTGAAACCGCTTCGCGGAAAATGTTTGACTTGATTACTAACTTATTAGATGTAAATGCGATTGAGTCAGGCAAAGTGAATATGAACCTTGAGCAGACAAATCTCTTACCTATTGTTGAAGCCGTGGTTCATGACTACAAAACTCGAGCTGAACATAAAAACATCAATATTCATTTCCAACCTAATCAGGTTAACAATCTCGCTTATGTGGATAAAGGAATTGTACAGCAAGTATTAGATAATTTAGTTTCTAATGCTGTTAAATACTCACCGAGAGAGCGTAATGTTTTTATTCGTTTATATCCTATTCAACAGAAAGTTATTCGGTTTGAAATTAGAGATGAAGGGCTTGGTTTAAGTAAAGAGGATCAAGACAAACTATTTGGTAAGTTTGTGCGTTTAACCCCACGTCCTACTGGTGGTGAACATTCTACTGGCTTAGGTTTGTTCATCGTTAAAAAATTAGTGGATGCAATGGGTGGTGAGGTTTGGTGTGAAAGTGAGCTGGACAAAGGTTCAACATTCTTTGTAGAGTTTAACCAAGCATAAATAGATAGTTATCCTGTTTCACATTTTGAGCCTCTCAAACTTAATGTAAGTATAAATAGAGGCAAAGAAATGATGGGTTTGACTCGTGTCCCGCTTCTATCAGCAACGCATCCCGTTTTGTGTATTGACAGTTTAGTTTGTTTTCGAGATTAAGTGTTATTTTGTGGTTAGCTTTCAATGATGATCATACAGAAACCTAAAAATTACTGGCATTGTTGGCTAATGTAGTTTTTTTCTTGATGAGAAAGTGGCCGCATACCTATTGAGAATTGTCTCAACAACCGACGACATTTTGCACTTATATTTTTAACAGTCGCTTTTTTTGTTATTACTTGGGTATTTGCTTTTGCAATCACGCTTTTTTGTACCGCACGCATTTTATGTTGCAAATGACTTAAGTTAGATGAATGACGATTCACCTTTTTTAAACTGGCAATATAAGTTTTAGCTTGAGACATTCTATGTTGTTTTAAAGCATTCCTAGCCAAATTCACTAAACGCTGTTCAATTTTTGCTAAACCTACATCTATAGCTTGATGATTCGGATACACTTTAGCTAAATTTTGATAACACTGCAAAGCATAACCTTGATAACCTCGAGTCAAACGATTGGCCTGTAAATGCTGCTCACATTGTTCTAATTGAGGTTTTAATTGCATTGTTTTATCTATTTTTTTAGGCTGAACGGGTTTTGTAACAGCTAAAGTTGGCGGTGGCAAACTGATGACTTCACGCTCCACAGCCAAATGATGCCATAATATCGCTTGCTGGCTAAGCTGCTCAAATTTTTCCCAAGTTTCTAACAATTGCTCTGCATAATAAAATTCATGTTGCTGAATTGCTGCTTGTATCAATCCTTGATAATTTTTTGAAAAATTAAAATCGTTCTTATTTAATTCGGCTATTTTCTGTTGTTTAGCAATCACACATTGAGTTTGAGCTGAGATTGACACATTGCTAAAACACTGTTGATAAGCTATTTTTAAATTTTGTAACTGCCTTTCCTTAGCTGCCCGCTGTTTTTGAATTAAAGGCACATTCATCGTTTGTTGCTGCCATGCTTGCGCACGATAATATCCGGGAACTAGTAATAACACCAACACTAAAAATAATAATACTTCACGCCAAGATAATTTGAATGACTTAAGCTTTTTATTCAACCATTGATACAATCTACGATACAATGGCATAGGCATACAATATAGGCTTAACTCGCGACATTGGCGGCGTTTAGCTCGTATTAAGCTTTTATAAGCATTATGTATTTTTATGAATTTTTCTGAATCAGGATTATCACTTATATCAGGGTGATATAAGCGTGCAGTACGATAATAGGCTTGTTTTATTTGCTTTTCACTTGCATTGGGTGATAATTGCAAAATTTCATGGCATTGTTGAATTTGCATCTAAATACCCTCGGTAATTACTTAACTTACTGAATATAACATAAAACC
>JADGDW010000193.1 GCA_016744725.1 Candidatus Albibeggiatoa sp. nov. BB20
TATTCCATCTCTCATATTATAAGCCATTCTTGAGTTTAGGGAGATAAATCTGTTCGCCTGAAAGGCGAAGGTTTTAACCTTATACATGGAAATAAAATATTCAATATGATGATGGCTTAAATCCGCGACAATATGTTCACGAGTTCGGCGGCGTGGTCTAGCGTTCATGATGAATGTATGAAAATTATTTAAGATATAGGATTGTAATGACTTGGACTAAGTCAAGAAAGAGATTTATTTAGGAGGTAATCAAAAAAGAAAGGGATTTCTGGTGAAAATATCTTGCCGGCACGAAGAATCGAACTCCGGACCTACTGATTACAAGTCAGTTGCTCTACCTGCTGAGCTATACCGGCGAAAGAAGTTTGCTATTATAGCGACCCATTCCAAGTTGTAAAGTTTTTTTGGCTTAATTTGATAATCGGTATAAAAATAATATCAAACGGTATTTTTAAACCCAATATGCTGTTGCTGTCATCACTTTAGACATCTGACCCATAAGCCAACGTACAGGAGCTGGCAATGGTACACCGCCTGATTTAATTGCGACGGTTGCATGATGCGCTTCGTCCTGCTTCATTTGTTCTAAAATCGCCTGACTTTTCTGCTCTTGTTGCGGCATACGCTCTAAATGTTCTTCTAAATGTTTGACAACTTGCTTTTCAGTTTCTGCCACAAAGCCCAAACTATATTTATCACCCGCAGCCCCCGCAACTGCACCAATCGTAAATGAACCGATATACCATAATGGATTCAATAAACTAGTACGCCCACCTAATTCTTCCACTCGCTTATGACACCAAATTAAATGGTCATTTTCTTCCCAAGCCGATTGCTGCATATTATTCCGTACTTCTTCACTACGTGCAGTCAATGCTTGGCCTTGATATAAGGCTTGTGCTGAGACTTCACCAGAATGATTGATTCGCATTAAACCAACCACCTCACGTTTTTCTGTTTCAGACAATTCGGCATCCATTTGCTTATCAGCAGGATTTGGCCGTGTTGTGCCCAATGGTTGTCCAAACACCGTACGCAAACCTTGATCAAAATTAATAATCAAATGATCTAAAGGGGAATATTGACTCATGAGCAAACCTCTATTTTATTTACTAAGCAGATTCATTTATAATGCATCTTATTACAGCATTTTAGATGTCCACTTCTTAGAAGTCCATTATTTCAATTGGGTAAAAATGAATGCAAGTCCTACTCGCCCAACCTCGTGGTTTTTGCGCAGGTGTTGTCCGTGCTATCGAAATTGTGGAACGCGCCTTACAACGTTATCCGCACCCCGTGTATGTTTTACACGAAATCGTCCATAACCGTTATGTGGTTGATGATTTAAAAAATCGTGGCGCTATCTTTGTTGAAACCTTAGAAGAAGTCCCTTCAGGTTCAGTATGTATTTTTAGTGCCCATGGTGTTGCCACCGCTATTGTTAAAGGTGCTGAGCAACGTAAATTACAAGTCATTGATGCGACCTGTCCACTGGTGACTAAAGTCCATAATCAAGCCCAACGTTATATTAGTAAGGGCTATGAACTGGTAATTATTGGACATCAAGGTCATCCTGAAGTTGAAGGTACACGTGGCTGTGTTAATGGTACAGTGCATATTTTGTCTACAGTCAATGAAGTAACAAATTTACAAGTTGCTGACCCTGCCAAGTTAGCTTATGTTACTCAAACTACGCTGAGTGTTGATGATACGCGTGATGTGATTGCCGCTTTAACCCAGCGTTTTCCAGCCATACAAGGCCCTGACCTTAACGACATTTGTTACGCAACCCAAAATCGCCAAAATGCAGTGAGAGTATTAACTGCAACAGTTGATATTTTACTGGTGGTGGGTGCGCAAAATAGTTCTAACTCCAATCGTTTGCGAGAAGTCGGTGCACTGCAGGGTATACAATCGTATTTGATTCAGGATGAGATGGATTTAAAACAAGAATGGTTTCAAAACAATGCTAAAGTTGGTGTTACTGCAGGTGCCTCTGCACCTGAAGTTTTAGTCAATCAAGTGTTAGGACAGCTCAAAGCATGGGGTGTCAACCAGATTGAAACCATGGATGGCGAAGAAGAAACCACCGTATTTAAAATTCCTGCCGAATTACTCTAAAAAAAAGCTAAACACATAATTATGATGAAACTTACCTCCCTTTCAGCTATTTCGCCTATTGATGGACGTTATTCTAGTAAAACTAAAGATTTACAAGAAATATTTAGTGAATATGGCTTAATTCGTTACCGCGTTTCTGTGGAAGTGCGCTGGTTACAATGGTTAGCACAACAGGATAATATTCCTGAAATTCCTGCTTTTAGCGAACATGGGGATACTGTTTTAAATAATTTGGTTGAATATTTTAATGAAGACAACGCAATACGAGTTAAGCACATTGAGAAAACCACTAATCATGATGTGAAAGCAGTCGAATACTTTTTGCGTGAAAATATCGAAGATGATGAGGAATTAGAGCAGGCTAGCGAATTTATCCATTTTGCCTGTACTTCTGAAGATATTAACAATATGTCTTATGCCATGATGTTATTAGAAGCGCGTGACAAAGTATTGTTGCCTAAAATGTCTGAGGTGATTGATAAAATTGCAGCTTTAGCACAGCGTTATCAAGATGTCCCTATGTTATCACGTACCCATGGTCAAACTGCATCACCTACGACCTTAGGTAAAGAAATGGCAAACTTTGCTTATCGTTTACATCGCCAACGTAAACAGTTGCAACAAACTGAAATATTGGGAAAATTCAACGGTGCTGTGGGTAATTTCAACGCACATTATTCAGCATACCCAAAAGTAAAATGGGCAGAGGTTTCCAAAGGATTTATTGAAAGCTTAGGTTTAACTTATAATCCGTATACTACTCAAATTGAACCTCATGATTATCTTGCTGAATTTTTTGATATTACCAATCGATTTAATAATATTTTGCTTGATTTCAGTCGCGACGTATGGGGCTATATTTCCTTAGGTTATTTCAAACAAAAAGCGATTACAGGCGAAATTGGCTCATCAACTATGCCGCATAAAGTCAATCCAATTGATTTTGAAAATGCTGAAGGCAATTTAGGTTTAGCCAATGCCATGCTGTCTCATCTTGGTGAAAAATTGCCTATTTCTCGTTGGCAACGTGATTTATCCGATTCGACGGTATTACGTAATTTAGGTGTGGGTATGGCGCATAGTATGATTGCATATGAATCTTGTCTAAAAGGCATCAGTAAAATCGAAGCAAACACGAACATTTTAGAACGTGATTTAAATAATGCGTGGGAAGTGCTAGCCGAACCTGTACAAACCGTGATGCGTCGTTATGCGATTGAAGAAGCGTATGAAAAATTAAAAGATTTAACCCGTGGACGCGGTATCGATCAAGAACGTTTACAGCAATTTATTCAAAGTTTGGATATTCCTGTTGAAGAGAAAGAACGTTTGTTAAAACTCACGCCTGCATCTTATTTGGGTAATGCAGTTGAGCAAGTTGATAAATTAAGTCGGTATTTAAGCAGCTAATTTTTAGGGAGTACAGTATTGATTGATTTTGCAAGTTTTGTACTCCCTTTAGGTCTCAAAATAATGGCAAAACAAAACCATGACTGATTTCAGCTTATTTGAAAAAGCACTCTAACAAAATTTGCAGGATATAAAATATTTTCAAGATGACACCCTTGAGCATCCTAATTCTAATCATTTGTTGTTATACCTTTATTGCGTACTTATTCTCATATAGGCTTCTATTATCTTTAACAATAAGTTTGAACGGATTTGGATAAACTCAAGCAGCAATAGCCCTGTAATTGCATAGGGAGTGAAAGTCTGGATGAGAGTTAATAGATGAGTGGCCATATATAAAATATAAAAACTTGCAATTTCTAACGGAAAAACATATAATTTCGCGCTTCAAACGACAGGCGCGTAGCTCAGTGGTAGAGCACCACCTTGACATGGTGGTGGTCGGTGGTTCGATCCCACTCGCGCCTACCAAGTATCTCATTTAAGATATTCTTTCTAACCCTTCTATATCCTAAATTCAGTGGTAATGGACGTTCACTATGCCTATCATTACACTTCCTGACGGCAGCCAAAGACAATTTGATCAACCTGTAACAATTGTTGAAGTCGCTGCTAATATCAGCAAAAGCCTTTCAAAAGCAGCCTTAGCAGGAAAGCTTAACGGCACGTTAGTAGATACGTCAACCACGATTAACGATGATGCTGAATTGGCCATCATCACTGAGAAAGACCCCGAAGGTGTAGACGTTATTCGCCATTCTTGTGCTCACTTAATGGCGCAAGCAGTCAAAGAATTATATCCAGAAACCCAAGTCACCATTGGTCCTGTGATTGAAAACGGTTTTTATTACGACTTTGCCCGTGCTGAAAAATTCACACCTGAAGATTTAGAAAAAATTCAAGCCAAAATGGAATTCATCGTCAAACAGAATTTACCTGTTGAACGTTCCGTGATGGTGCGCGAAGAAGCGATTGCGTTTTTCAAACAACAAGGTGAACAATACAAAGCCCAAATCATCAGCGATATTATTCCCGAAGGTCAAGAAATTTCACTCTATAAACAAGGTGATTTTATTGATTTATGTCGCGGCCCTCACGTCCCTAGCACCAGCAAAATTAAAGCGTTTAAATTGCGCAGCTTGGCGGGTGCATATTGGCGTGGCGATTCCAATAATGAAATGTTACAACGGATTTATGGCACAGCATGGGGCAGTAAGAAAGATTTAACCGATTATTTGCACCGTTTAGAAGAAGCGGAAAAACGTGACCATCGTAAATTAGGCAAGCAATTAGACTTATTCCACTTTCAGGAAGAAGCCCCAGGCATGGTATTCTGGCATCCAAAAGGCTGGGCGTTGTATCGCAATATCGAAAATTACATGCGTAAACGTTTAAATGAATACGGCTATCAAGAAGTCAATGCGCCTTTATTGTTAGATCGCAGTTTGTGGGAAAAATCAGGGCATTGGGATAAGTTTGCGGGCAATATGTTTACCACACATTTTGAAAACCGCGATTATGTAATCAAGCCAATGAACTGCCCTGGTCACATTCAAATCTTTAACCAAGGCCTGACAAGCTATCGCCAATTGCCGTATTTAATTGCTGAATTCGGTTTAGTGCATCGTAACGAAGCCTCTGGCACATTACATGGTTTAATGCGGGCTCGACGTTTTGTACAAGATGATGCCCACGTTTTTTGTACCGAAGATCAATTGCAAGAAGAAGTCACCAAATTAATCGATTTCACATTTTCCGTATATAAAGACTTTGGTTTTGAAGAAGTCTTAATCAAATTATCTACACGCCCAGAAAAGCGGGTTGGCAATGATGACGTGTGGGATAAATCAGAAAAAGCCTTAGAAGTTGCACTTGATAGCAAAGGTTTAGATTGGGAATTGCAACTGGGTGAAGGCGCATTTTATGGCCCGAAAATCGAATTTACTTTGAAAGACTGCATTGGCCGAACTTGGCAATGTGGCACAATTCAAGTTGATTTCTCAATGCCGGGACGTTTAGGTGCAGAATATGTAGCGGCTGATGGGTCTAAGCAAGTGCCCGTGATGATTCACCGCGCGATTTTAGGTTCACTAGAGCGTTTTACCGGTATTTTAATTGAGCATTATGCGGGATTATTCCCAAGCTGGTTAGCACCTACCCAAATTTCGGTGCTCAATATCACTGATGCACAAGCCGATTATGTGCACGAAGTGACAAAAATATTACAAAAAAATGGATTTAAAGTCGAATCAGACTTGAGAAATGAGAAAATAGGGCTTAAAATTCGGGAACATACTTTGCAAAAAGTACCTTACTTACTCGTTGTAGGTAAACGGGAAATGGAAAATCAACAAGTCGCAGTACGTACGCGTGGTGGTGAAGACTTAGGTTCTATGCCTCTCAATGATTTTATTGAAAAATTAAACGCGGAACTTACGGGCTTTATTTAGGAGGACAGATTCATCGCAGCAGAAAAAAACGCACGCATCAACGAGCAAATTAATGTTCCAAAAGTCAGATTGATTGATGCGGACGGTGAGAATGTTGGAGTTGTTTCGGTTCAGGATGCTCAAACGCGAGCCAGTGAAGCAGAATTAGACTTGGTTGAAATTTCACCAAGTGCAAAGCCGCCTGTTTGTCGCATCATGGATTATGGCAAGTATTTGTTTGAGCAAAACAAAAAACGTCAAATTGCTAAGAAGAAACAGAAACAAGTACAGGTCAAAGAAGTCAAATTCAGACCGACAACAGAAGAAGGCGACTATAAAGTTAAATTGCGTAATGCAATGCGCTTTTTAGAAGACGGGGATAAGACGAAAGTTACTATTCGTTTTCGTGGTCGTGAAGTGACACACCAAGACATTGGCCGTCAATTATTGGCACGTTTAGAAAAAGACATTGGTGAATTAGGCAATGTTGAGCAGCGTCCCAAGATGGAAGGCCGACAAATGGTGATGATTATATCCCCAAGTAAAAAATAGTTGTTGTGGTTTTTGAGAAAGGGGGCACGGAACAAGTGTTTTGTGTCCTTTGTCTTTTTTGTACCCTGCGACTTTTCATAAAAACTTTGGAGTTTAAACAAAATGCCAAAAATGAAAACCAATCGCGGTGCAGCTAAGCGTTTTAGCCGTACAGCATCAGGTGGTTTTAAGCGTGGTCAAAGCCATCGCCGCCACATTTTGACTAAGAAGTCATCAAAACGGAAACGTCAATTGCGCTCGCCAAGCATGGTGCAGGATTGTGATACAGCAATGGTTTCACGTATGTTGCCTTACGCATAGGAGAAGAGATTAAATGCCTAGAGTCAAACGTGGTGTAACAGCACACGCTAAACATAAGAAAGTCCTTGACGCTGCCAAGGGTTATCATGGTCGTCGCAAGAACGTCTATCGGGTAGCCAAGCAAGCTGTCACTAAAGCGGGTCAATATGCGTATCGTGACCGCCGTCAACGTAAACGTCAATTCCGTATATTATGGATTGCGCGTATTAATGCGGGCGCACGTGAATACGGTATTTCCTATAGTCGCTTAATTGATGGTCTAAATAAAGCGAATATCGAAATTGATCGTAAAGTCTTAGCAGAATTAGCAGTAAACAATAAAGATGCATTTGCTGCCGTTGTTGAGCAAGCCAAAGCTGCATTAGTCTAAGTCTTTTAAAAACTGCACTTTTACACTTTGTGGAAGTGTGGTTTTTCCTCCTCCTGATTATACTATTCAAACCATTCTGCTTTTCCTATATATTCTAACAATTTCTTATTTTTGAATATTCTCATCGCTATTGTTTTTATCATTTAGGTCAATGGTTCTGGCAGATTTGGGTAAACTCAAGCAGCAATAGCCCATAATTGTATAGAACCCATTTGACATCTTTAATAAAGTGTTAAACTGAAAAGAAAAGTAAGATTGGATTGAGAAAAAATGGGATATACAAGCAGCTTAACAG
>JADGDW010000016.1 GCA_016744725.1 Candidatus Albibeggiatoa sp. nov. BB20
TCCAAATCAAGGCACATGTACCAATGCCTGCCGCTGGGATTATAAAGTGAGTGAAGGTGAGACCGCTGATACAGGTGACATTGTGCCCAAGCAAGCCCCTCAATTAGGTTCAGGAGAGACTCAAGACGGGGTGTTTTTATTAGAAGAACGCACGCGACCTGATGAGCTTATGCCCATTTTTGAAGATGAGCATGGCACTTATATTATGAATTCTAAAGATTTGCGAGCGGTGCAACATGTGCACAAATTAACTGAAATGGGTATTGATAGCTTAAAAATTGAGGGACGCACTAAGTCTCATTACTATGTGGCAAGAACAGCTCAAGTTTATCAACAAGCGATTAATGATGCGGCAAAAGGCCAACCCTTTGATAAAAACTTAATGGATGAGCTAGAAAAATTAGCTAACCGTGGTTACACCGAAGGTTTTTACCGTCGGCATGTACATGATGAATATCAAAATTATACGACAGGTAACTCACTACGAGATAAGCAGATTTTTGTCGGAGAAATCCTAAAACAAGATGCTAAAACAGGTTTGGCTGAAATTGAAGTTAAAAATAAATTTGAGCTTGGTGATACTTTAGAACTGATGACACCTGAAGGTAATATTCATTTTAAATTAGAAATAATGCAAGATGACAAAGGCAATACCATGCAGGTTGCACCGGGTTCAGGCTATACGGTTTATGCCAAAATGCCAATTGATACTGTAATGGATAAGAGTCTGTTATTGAAAAATCTGACATAGTTTTCGTATATATGCCTCGTTACCACTTAGACCATGGATACGAGAATATTCGACATGAATGAGAGTGAGCAATGTGTATTTGCTGTATTTTGCCCACTTAATTACGTATCAAAATGGATGAAGTTATGAAAAAAATCATTCACCAAGCTTACCAGCGCAAAATCGAAGACCTTGGCTGGATACGCATTGCCACCTCGCTAAACCCCAAACTTTCTGCCGCAGAGCAACGACATTTTGGTTGTCTCGTGCGCCTAGATGATACACTGTTACAACCGGGGGCGCGTGGGTTTGGAATGCACTCCCATAATAATGTTGAAATTATTTCAATAATATTAAAAGGCCAATTATCACATGAGGATAGTACGGGACACCGTGCAGTTTGCCAAACAGGTGATATTCAAGTCACTTCAGCGGGTTCTGGCATTATGCACAACGAATCCAACGCTTCAGAGCATGACAGTGTAGAAGTGCTACAAATTCGGATATTACCAAGTAAAAAGAATTTTATGCCCAGCTACCAACGTTTAACAACTTTAGATATTCCACAAAATCACTGTCAATTATTGGTTGCTCCGAAGCCAAATTCAAAAAATGTGTTGAAAATTAATCAAGATGCCTATCTGTATCGTGGTCATTTTGATGCAGGTTATTCCTATTGTTATCATATGAAAAAATCAGTTAATGGTGTGTATTTCTTTATATTATCGGGAAAATTGCAAGTAGGGGATGATGTGTTAGAACGTAGAGATGGTTTAGGTTTATATTTCTTCCAAGACATAGATGTATTGGCTTTGGAAAAATCAGAAATCTTATTAATAGAAGTGCCAATGAGCCATCAGTTTATTTAAAAATCATAAGGGTTTTCCCAAGTTCGATTGGCTTTTTCATAAATTAATCCATTTGTTAGGCGGATGACTTTATCAAGGTCTAAAGTGTTCAATTTTAGTTTTAGGTCTAGTGCATCTAAGCTGGTCGCAATTTCATTGATCGCAGGCATAATCCGTTTGAGATGAGACGGAATATGTTTTGAAATAATCTCATACGCGCTGTTTTCACCATCATGTAATAAACTGCGCAATTTAAGGTCTTTTTGCACCACCTGCATAATTTTGCTAAAGGTTTTAATACTATTGGAAATTCGTTTAACACAATGCCTGATTTCGCGCACACGGTGAAAAATATCTAAAATACTTGAAACTAAAAATAACACCATCAATTCATCAGGTAAGCGTTGATTTGTATCTACATCATTAATCCCATCATCTTCGACACCTGCAATTAAATTTTCCGAAATCCCAATCATTAATAACAACTTATCATTTAGCAAGCCAATCAACTTATCACTGGCATCATTTAAATGCTCAAAATGTAAATGGCTATCATATTTGCTCAATAATACATTTTCATGTTGCATTTCTAATTTAATCTCATCAATATTAGGTTCATGTAAATCTCTTTTTAGCGCATCACTAATTGCAACTAAAACAGGTGTATTTTCATGGTCTTCATGATCTTTCATTTTTAGTAAAGCTTTGATAACAGGTATAGTTTCGTTAATTCGGTTAATATGACGGGTAATTTTGATTGTATTGGTAATGATATTTTGAGTATGCTGATTTGCATTGTGTAAAATTTGAATCCGCTTTGAGAAAGTTTTACCTTGAGTGGCTTGCCTCAGGTTTTTGCTTTTTTTATTTAAGAGTTGAGAAAATTGAACCAATTGATTTGAAATCAATTTCTTATCATCAATATTAATCTCATAAATACTACCTGCTGCAATATCAATGGTTCTTTCTATTTCTAATAATTTTTGGGATTCCTCATAGACTCGCGCATACTTTTTCATTTGTAGAAATTCAGGAATGCGATCTTCTAAACTATTAGAAATACGCTCGAAATAATTACTTAATGATGTTCTCGCGGGATTATTACGCGCTTTTGGAATTTTTGGCAGTTTTGAACGCATTACATATTCCGCAAAGTAGATTACACCGAAATTGATCCTTGTAGGATTTTATCTCTACATAGCCGAAATGTTGCAAATTCTATGACTATGCGCTGTTTTATGACTACTGTTATACTATTTAATTATCTCAACATCAAGATAACACATAATTGATATGATGTTAGGTTGTGGATTTTGCTAAGATATGACAACATTTTAAAATTAATTGAGTTAAATTATGATGAACAAAAAAACATTATTTTCTAAACCCATCACGACCCAAAAAGGCTTTACTTTATTAGAAATGTTAGTCGTTTTGGTTATTATTGGTCTTTTGGCAGGATTGGTTGGCCCTAAATTATTTATTCAAGTGGATGGTGCTAAAGTGAAAACAACGGGGACACAAGTCAAAATGCTTAAAGGGGTTTTAGAAACCATGCGTTTGGATATTGGCCGTTTTCCAACCACTGAAGAAGGGTTAAATTTATTACGGGCTGCACCGATTGATGAAGCGATTAAGCCTTTTTGGAAAGGACCTTATTTGGATGATGTTTTGCCATTAGACCCTTGGAAACGTTCTTATCAATATGCCAAGACACCCAGTGTAAATGGACAGCCGTTTGTGTTGTATTCGTTTGGAGCAGATGGTCAAGCAGGTGGTGAAGAATTTGATGCAGATATTGGTTATTTACCTGCTCAATAATCTTTTTGTCTTTAAGGGCTGCTTAATACTGATACGCATTTTTGAATGTTGGATTATCAGTCCTTAATTACAAATTTTAGGCGTTTTTATGAATACTGATGATTTAGCCTAAAACCATATAGAATTACATATAGTGAAGATAAAATTCTTTTTTTATAAACTTTTTACTGTACACAAAATACTTACTTTATTGAGTATATTGGTCATTATTGGGCTTTTTATAGGGCTAATAGGTTCAATGTTATTTGGTCGAATAGAGTGTGGTCCAATGAAAGCCACAAGTACACAAGTGAAAATGCTAAAAGGGATTTTAGAAACCATGCGCTTGGATATTGGTCGTTTCCCAACCACCGAAGAAGGTTTGAGCTTATTGTATACAGCACCGATTGACGAGGCGATTAAACCATTTTGGAAAGGGCCTTATTTAGATGATTTTTTGCCATTAGACCCTTGGAATCGTCCTTATCAATATGCCAATATACCTAGCATTGATGGGTTTCCTTTTGTATTGTATTCGTTTGGTGCTGATGGTCAAGCAGGTGGTAAGGGTCGCGATGCAGATGTTGGTTATTTATCCGCTCAATAATATTCTTGTCTTAACTAAAGGCTGATGATTCTGCTTAAACTGATACGCATTTTTTGAAATTGGATAGTCAATCCTTAATTACAATTTTAGGAATTTTTATGAATACTGATGATTTAAGCGAAGAACGTAAATTTATGCTATTTTTGCGTAAAACCTTTGCTAGCGTTGTGCGCGAAACTGCCCCGCGAGATGGTGTATCCTCACCTTTTTCTGAACAGACAATTGATGATATTCGTTTGAGTTTATCTTTGATTTCAGAGCGTGAGCGGGCATTAGCTGCCGAGCAAGGTACTGAAAGCCAAATGCGTCCCCGTTTTGTTGATGAGCCTCAGCAATCAGCGCAAGTTGTCACTTTACACTCTCGAAAAAAAGATGATTAGGTTTTAAATAACCATCAGCTTGGCTGGTGGCTATCAATGCCCTTCATAACGTTTGTAGCATTTTCTGCTACTTCTAAAAAGCCCGATTTAAATGACTTCAAATTGTCAAAATCGAGGATTTTATGATTACTGGCTGTTTTTTGTATAAATTCAAGATTAGCAGCCCTTCTAAGGACTGCCCACCCCAACAATCTATCCATTTTACAAACAGATTAATTCAAACAGCTTAGAATATAACGCCCTTGCTTGAACTCTAAAAAATGTTGTTTTAAAGCAGGATGCTCAATGGGTTCTTCAGAGTTATCTGCTGATAAATGCCTTTGGGCGACATAGGTTTGTTGGCCAGACTCATCTACTAATACATGATACCAAGGCTGATCTTTTGGGGGACGTGATTTTGCCACTTCCTCATACCATTCATCAGGTAGCATAAATTGAGGATCAACATCGATAATCACACCACGATAATTAGACTTAGTGTGATAAATCAATTGGCCGACAAAAAATAACGGTTGCGCTACTATCATAGAAACATTCCTTATGCCGTTTCTTCGATAAATTCACCAAAACTCATAAAGCGTTGATAACGGGCTTCAACAAGTTGGTCAACAGGCTGTTTTCCAAGTTCGTCTAACAGCTTGTTCAATGTCTTACTTAAATTTTCATACATGGTTGGCATACTGCGATGTGCACCACCTAGAGGCTCAGGAATAATTTCATCAATTAACCCCAATTCTTTCAAACGTCCAGAGGTGAGATTCATGGCTTCAGCCGCATCGGGGGCTTTTTCTGCACTTTTCCACAGAATGGATGCACAGCCTTCTGGAGTAATCACTGAATAAGTACTGTATTCCAACATGCACACTTTATCGCCGACACCGATCGCCAATGCACCACCAGAACCCCCTTCACCAATCACTGTGCAAATCACAGGGGTTTTCAAACTAGACATTTCATATAAATTCCGTGCAATGGCCTCACTTTGGCCGCGTTCTTCCGCATCAACCCCCGGATATGCGCCCGGTGTATCGATAAAAGTCAAAATAGGTAGTTGAAACCGTTCAGCCATTTTCATGAGGCGCAATGCTTTTCGATATCCTTCTGGACGAGGCATACCAAAGTTTCGTTGAATTTTTTCTTTTGTATCACGGCCTTTTTGTTGGCCAATTACCACGACAGGACGTTCATCAAGCCGCGCTAAACCACAAACCATAGCGGGATCATCTGAAAAAGCACGGTCGCCATGTAATTCTTGAAAGTCGGTAAATACATTATCAATGTAATCTAAAGTATATGGACGCTGTGGATGCCGTGCCAGTTGTGAAATTTGCCAAGCGGTTAATGATGAAAAAATAGATTTTGTCAGTTCTTGGCTTTTTGTTTTAAGGCGTTCGATTTCATCACTGATATTAATATCGTTATCATTGCTAACATAGCGCAGCTCTTCAATTTTTGCTTCTAGTTCTGCAATAGGTTGTTCAAAGTCCAGAAAGTTGAGGTTCATTGATGTCCTTAATTGTATTTTTAGCTTTTAGGATATTGTTTATGTTGGGATTAAGTTTAGCTAAACAATAGTTTTTGGTTGCTATACATATAGATAAATTATTGAGTCTACCAGTAAGTGCTTAAGCTTATTGATTTTAAAATGAGGCCAGCACTCAAAACCGTATATTTTAGCTAAGTTTTGTGTGAAATGCGACTCACAAACAAAGCTTGTTTTAGTTAAGCTCTGAAGTGACACCGCCATAATGAACTATCAATTACTTAGGGCGTTTTTTTAAATTCTAAGTGACTAATTTTTGGTTTTCATACATAACTTAAGCTTTTAAATAGGATGCTAAAACACATACAATGACTATAACTCAAGACTTTTGATTTAAGGAACAGTTTAGATGCTGCAACAAATTCAACACTTGCACCAACAAGGCATATTTTCCAGTTTAGATGTGCATTTAGCCGTGTATTTACAAAAGTTAGCGGGTGTTGAAAATGATGAATTTTTGCTTGCAGCCGTGTTAACCAGTTATTTTACAACCCAAGGTCATATTTGCATCAATTTAAGTGAATTAGCCAATACCCAATTTCCAATTGAAAATGATGCTGATATAGAACCGATTCAATGCCCTGATTTTGACAGTTGGCAGCAAGCCTTAGATAAACATCCAATGATAGGTCAAGCCAATGAGTTTAAACCGTTAGTTTTAGATAAAAATCTTTTATATTTATACCGTTACTGGCAATATGAACAACAACTTGGGCATAATATTTTACAACGTGTTGCGCAAACCCATTCCGACAGCAATCAAATTGAGTTACATGCAAGACTCGAACATTTATTCCCAACGCAAGATGATGATGTTGACTGGCAGAAAATGGCGGCAAAAACCGCAGTGTTAAAAAACTTTTGCATTATTTCTGGCGGACCTGGAACGGGTAAAACCACCACCGTGGTTAAAATTTTATTACTGTTATTACAGGAAAATCCTAAATTACGCATTGCCTTAGCTGCACCCACAGGTAAAGCCGCTACACGATTACAACAAGCGATTCAAAATAGCGTATTAAAATTAAATTTTCCGCCTGAACTATTGGCCGCGATTCCTCAAGATACTTATACGATTCACCGTTTATTGGGCACAATTCCAAAATCGCCTTATTTTCGTTTTCATGCACAAAATCCCTTGCCGTATGATGTGGTTATTGTGGATGAAGCGTCGATGGTTGATTTGGCATTAATGGCTAAATTGGCTGATGCGATTCCACAAGCAAGCCGTTGGTTATTATTAGGTGATAAAGATCAATTGGCATCGGTTGAAGCGGGCAGTGTATTAGGCGATATTTGTACAGGTTTAACCTTAGATTCTGAAGCGGCGATTCGAGAACATATTGTTTTATTAGAAAAAAGTTATCGCTTTCATGAGAAAAGTGGGATTGGTGTTTTGGCGCGATATTTACAACAAGGGCAAGCAGAACAGGCTTTAAAAGTGGTGCAGCAAGGCAAGTTCAATGATATTAGTTGGCAGCAGATTGCAAGCCCTCATCATTTATCTACTCAATTAGCATCTGTGGTTACTCAAGGTTTTGCGTCCTATTTACAAGCATCGAGTCCATCGCAAGCCTTAGATTATTTTGAGCAATTCCGTGTTTTATGTGCCTTACGGCATGGAGCTTATGGGGTTGAAAATTTAAATCGGTTGATAGAACAAATTTTAATTAATCAAGGCCAGATTCAATCGGGTTATCGCTGGTATCACGGTCGCCCAATTATGATTACGCGCAATGATTATACCTTGAAATTATTCAATGGTGATATTGGGATTATTTTGTGGAATTCCGAAGGTGAGTTGATGGCTTATTTTCGTTATCCTGATGGGGAAATCCGCAGCTTATATCCACATCGGTTGCCAGAACATGAAACCGTATATGCAATGACAATCCATAAAAGCCAAGGCTCTGAATTTGATGATTTTTTGATGTTATTGCCAGATAAAACCTCACCTGTCTTGAACCGAGAATTGATTTATACAGGGATTACACGTGCGAAACAAAGCGTTTCAATCTGGGGTGATGAACAGGTATTTTTACAAGCAGCTCATCAAACCGTAGAACGCCAATCAGGCTTGATGAGAATGTTGTATCAATGCTAACTAAAATTCTGGCTCGCTAAGGATACGATTATTTTTTGATATTTTTCAGAAACGCTTCTATTTTTTCAGGCGGCAATTTTTGGAGAATTTCTTCTACTGACAACCCTTCCAAGCGTTTTTCTGATGACAATCCTTCTAATCGTTTTTCTGGTGAAAGAACATGCAAGTTTTCACTGACATAATCATGTACAAAATCATCCATAGTATAAGGCATGACAGCTCATTTTTGCTTATAGAATTCATAGAGTTGATTTAGTATAGCTCTATCTCGTTCTGAATGCCAATTGTAGTTTTTACCACCATAAACAAAGCCTTCACTTTTACCGCTAAATAGTTGCCAGATAGCATTGCTATACTTCTGTGGCATCTGACCTAAAACCAGCACTTTGATTTGATGGCTACCGTAAATCAGGTTAAAAACCCCTGCTTGTTGTTTGATTAATTGTAGACCTTGCTTTTGTAAACTGCTTGGAAAACGAGTGCAAACGGCATACAATTTTACATTGTTTGTGGGAAGTAAGTTGTTTAAGGAAATGCTTTCTTGTTTTCGGTAATTAACATAATGCCCAATGAGTTTATCAATTGCCCATTCGTTTAAGGGTTCGTGAATTGATTTGTAAGTCAGGAGGTTGTGTTGTGCAAGCTCTTCCAAGCCTTCAGGAAATTCAATAAGCGGTTTTCCTTCAGCACGCTTGATAATCACTACATCGAGAAACTGTTTTTTTGCGGTTAATTCTTTTTCCAATACGACTTCATATTCTGAATCAAGAAAAAAGTCAGTCAAAGTTAAACCGAAGGTGCGATGCCAGTTGATTTTGCTCATGACGCTATTTTAGAGCAAATTGACACAAGATTAAGCGGCCAAGAGAATGCTTAAAATTGATATCCCGAAATCATGTCAAAATGCTTTTGCGATAAGCTAAAGAAAATCGGCAAGCCATTTTTCACCGTTTTCATCGTCAATTCTATCTTGAATGGGACTGGCAGTCCTGAAATATTTAAATATAAAATAGTTTTAAAATCTAGGACGGCCAGTCCTGTATCATCTTAAAATAGAGTGACTATAAATGATAGTTGTCTAATCAACATGCTCCTGCAACCACGCTTCTAACAAGGTTAAATGCCATAATTTGCTGCCGTTTAACTTAGTCATATATTGTTCAGGCTGGGCTAATAATTTATTCACATAATCGCGCTGAAATAAGCCACGCTGACGGCAAGCGGTTGAATTCAAAACCTCTTGCATAAAATGCAAAAACTCACCACGCACATACTTTAATGCAGGCATTGGGAAATAACCTTTAGGTCTATCAATCACTGATGCAGGCAATAAATCACGGGCTATCGCTTTGAGCAGATGTTTACCTGATTCACGTAATTTCAATTCAGGTGGAATTTGTGCCGCTAACTCAACTAATTGATGATCTAAAAATGGGACACGGGCTTCTAATCCCCAAGCCATGGTCATGTTATCTACACGTTTCACGGGGTCATCGACAATCAATGTGGTCACATCCATCCGTAACACGCTATCTAAAAATTCATCAGCTCCTTTAGCTGAGAGTAAATCGTTGACTAATAATGAAGTGTAATCTTCGCCATGATATTCAGGCATCACAGTTTGTAAAAATTCTTCATGTGAACGGTCAAAATAATACGGTGCAAAACGTTGTAAATGTGTACCCGCCGCATCATTCATCATCGAATACCAGAAATAACCTGCAAATACTTCATCCGCACCTTGGCCACTTTGCACCACTTTCACTTGTTTCGACACTTGTTCTGCTAACAAATAAAACGCCACCGCATCTTGTCCCACCATTGGCTCAGACATATTGTGAATAGCTTCAGGCAAACGGCTTAATACTCGATTATTGGGAATTTGTAACTTGTGATGCCGCGTATGATAACGGGCAACCACTTGATCAGAATATTCAAACTCACTGCCTTTTTCTCCTGCAACATCATCAAATCCAATCGAAAAGGTCAGTAAATTTTCCACATCAGTATTTTCAGCCAACAAACCAACCAATAAACTGGAATCCAAACCACCCGATAACAACACACCCACAGGCACATCAGCAATGGTACGATGAGAATCAACAGCCGCCTTTAAGGCTTCATGAGTGGCTTCAATCCATTGTGTATCATTCAAGGCTTGCTGTGGACGCTGCGCTGATAATTGCCAATAACATTGCGTATTAACCTTGCCCTCTGGCGTAATCGTGATGAAATGGGCAGGGGGAACTTTGCGAATCCCTTTCAAAATCGTATACGGTGCAGGCACAACCGCATGTAAGGTAAATTGATGATGTAAACCAACAGGGTCAATGCTTTTATCTACATCACCCGCCGCCAATAATGCAGGCAAAGTGCTAGCAAATCGAAATCCATGAGTCGTTTGAGCATAATATAATGGCTTGATACCAAACCGATCACGTGCAATAAATAAACGCTGACCATCCCAAATTGCAAATGCAAACATGCCTTGTAAACGTGATACACATTGTTCACCCCACGCATGATAAGCTTTTAAAATGACTTCCGTATCGCTGTGTGAAAAGAAGCTATAACCTTTTTGAATCAGCTCTTTACGCAATTGAGGATAATTATAAATTGTGCCATTAAACACTAGAGTTAAACCCAGTTCAGCATCATACATTGGCTGATGGCCGTATTTAGATAAATCAATAATCGCTAAACGTTGATGCCCAAAGCCCACACTATTATTAATCCATTGTCCCGCATCGTCAGGCCCTCGTGGTGCTAATACTTTTAGCATTTTATCCAAGGTTTGAGGCTGCACAGGTGTTGTATCAAAACGTAATTCACCGCAAATTCCACACATAGACTGTCCGTTTATTTCAAAGTATCAAATGACAATATTGTAGCAAACATCATGATATAGTTAATTTTGGTTTATGTGTTAGGACTGGTAGTCTTGTTATTGTTTAAATATCAAATAGTTTTAAAATCTAGGACGGCCAGTCCTGTATCACTTTAAAGTAAAACGACTATAACTAAGATTTGATTGTATTCAGTTAAAATTATCTGAGAAAGAATGAATTTTGGGGCTGATATTCCTTTTATCAAAAATTAATATGTACCAATACGCAACTCCAGCAAATTAAAAATGGTCTAAGCTTTCACTGTTAGCTAAAATAAAGTTTTTAAAAATTTCAAAGGAGTGTCGTTATGATTAACTGGCAACGACTGATTTTTCTGTTGTGCTTATTCGCAACCCAATCCCTATTTGCTCAGACTTATTATTTTGCAAGTGCGGGCAATGACAGCAATGATGGGTTTAGTCCTGAAACGGCTTGGCAAACCGTCACGAATCTTAACGAAAAAAGCTTTAGCGATGGCGATAGTTTTTTATTCAAACGCGGCGATACTTTTCGTGGTGGAATTAAACTACTGCGTTCACCCACAAATTTAACTTTCTCCACTTATGGTGAAGGTGATAGAGCAGTGATTGCAGGTAGTGTGGCGATTTCAAATTGGACACCGACGGTACATTCTTCTTTAAATTCTGGTCTTGTTTATGAAGCCAATGTGACAGGTTTATTACCTCTGGATTCAGATGGCAATATCAAACAGATTCAACACTTATTCGTCAATGGCAATTTGATGACGATTGCACGTTATCCTAACGTAAACAGTGCTTTGGATAAAAATTGGCTCAAAGTCGGCAGCAATACAGGTAAAGACTATTTTACTGATCCCACTTTAGCCGCGTATGGCAAACCTGATAATTATTGGAAAGGCGCGACGTTACGGATTCGTAATAGTTGGACAAATGAGGTGAGCGAAATCACGGGCTATAGTGCAGCAGCAGGTCGCTTGGCGATCACAGGTTTAGGTACTAAATTACCTGAATGGGGTTATTTTATTGATGGTAAATTGGAAGAATTGGATTTTACAGGTGAATGGTATTACGACGCAACGAGCCAAAAAGTGTATCTATATCCACCCGCAGGCGTTAACCCCAATCAAGCTTTAATTGAAGGCGCAGTGTATGAAACAGGTTTGTCTATCAATAATCACAAAGACAATGCCTTAGTTGAAAATTTGTTATTCCGCCATTTCACTACCCAAGGTATGCACGTTAACAGTTCTGATAATGTACGAGTTCAACAGTGTTATTTTTTACATAATGTGAAAGGGATTACGACTTGGAATACGGCCGATTTATCCATTAATAATAACGAATTACACTATCAACTCCATTCTAGTATCGGTTTGCAAGCCAGCGTGTCACAAGGCTTTGATGTCAAAGGTAGCGTGGTTGAAAACAATACCATTACCAATACCGCGATGTATCGTGCTTATGGTGTGCGTTATGACGGGAAATATCAAGGCAATGGGATTGATGTCTATGGTAAAGCGTATACGGTGCGTGGCAATTACATTGAAAACGTGGCTGAAAATGGCATGTTCCTCAAAGATGGTGGCTATCATCTGATCGAAAATAATGTGATTAAAAACACCCTGTTGATCTTAAATGACGGTGGTGCAATCAGTATTGGTTCTGATGGTAATACGATTCGTGGTAATTATTTAAGTGGTTCAGTGGGCAATACGGACGAGTCCAATGGATGCAGTTCAACTAGCAGTGACCCGTGTAAACATCATTCTGCTTATGGCATGGGTATTGGCTCAGATTCTGGGTTTAAAAATAATGTGATTGAGAATAATGTGATTTTCAATAATGCCGATATGGGGATTCGTCTGAATGCGTTTCAAAATGCCATCGTGCGCAACAACATCGTATACAACAATGACCCTCAAATTGTGGTGCAAGACTTATACGGTGGCACTTCATCCAATAACTTGATTGAAAACAATATCATCATTTCTCTCGATCCTGACCAATTGGGTTTACAACTTACCAATACAACGCATCACGGTGATATGAATAATAATTATTATTGTAATCCATACAGTGATTTAGCCATTATGCGTGATGGGCAACGTTACTCCTTAGCTGATTGGAAACAAAGCTTTTCTCAATATGACCAAAGTTCGGTTGATTGTGGTTTATTGTTGCCGACTGAGCTTGTGCAAGTGATTGGTGAACAGTTAATTACCAATCCGACATTTGATGCTGATGTGAAAAGCTGGGGGCCTACGAGCAAACCTGAAAAAATCTTTTATGACACGACGCAATTAGACAATGGTAGTTTAAAAGCAGTGTTTAATACTTCTGACAGGTTGTTAAACCTTGTACCAAATACTCTAAGTTTGCAAAAAGACCAATGGTATCGCTTAGCCTTCAGTGTTATCGCGGATGATTTCGGAGATATTCAATTGCGCCTGAATCAAACCAAGCCAAAATATGTCATTTATGAAGAACGATTTTTTGCAATAGATACTCAACGCCGTGATTATCAGTATATTTTCCAGAATCAACTCACTGATGATACGATGAAATTTTTATTTTCCACCGAGAAAGATGATGCAGGCACTTATTGGATTGATAATGTCAATTTGCAAGCAGTGACGTTACAACCGAGTTTGCCTGCTGAGAAACAAGTTAAATTATTTACTAATCCTAGCTACGAAACCAAAACAGTTAATTTACAAGGTGTGGATTATCTTGATTTGGCAGGTCAACTAGCCAGTGGAGAAATCTCACTTGCGCCATTTACATCAGCAGTTTTAGTCCGTGCTAACAGTACGATTACTGCTCCTGCAACATTGGCCGCCTCGAAATTACATGTAAAAGTGAAGCAAAACAAGGTCACTTTGACATGGACAGCAGTGATGGGCGCACAAGGTTACTTGTTGTATTACACCACTTATCCCAATGCACAGCCACAACTTGAAAGGGTTGATATGCAGCTCAATCGCAAATTGGAACTGGAAGTGCCTGAAGGTTTTGAGTTACCTATTGACGGCATTGGTTTTTATGCGATTATTGTTGCTTATGATGGTACTGGAGCAGAAGGACGCTCTTCTAATATTGAGCATTTCATGTTGCATTAGGATTGATAGTTTTCAGAAACATTAGTCAATGACTGACATTTACTCCCAAGTTCAAGTGGGTTTGGGAGTATTTTTAAGCGGCATCCTATCTATTTAACTTTCTATATAGACGATATGCAGGCTTAATAAGTAAGTGACTATTCAGATTAGTTAGGCGTTTTGCAAACATGGATTGTCCACAACAATGAGGAATGTGCCAAAACAATGCCCAGATGAGAAATATTACAACAACCAACATTCCTGATTGACTTTTACAACTACCCTCAAGTTTATTTTTGGTAGTATCTACAGGTAAAACAGTAGCAGCAAGTAGAGACAGAATGAACAATGAAACTAAATTAATATAGATAAATCGTCCCCAGTCAACCGCAATACTGGCAATCAATACAGTAGCAATCAAGCTACCTACAACTAAAGCTTTTCCATGCCATCGGGCTAATATAATCTGAAGCTGAGCACGGACAGGCATAAATGCAGCTAAAGAAAGTCCAATTGAAATAATGTAAGTATAGATATAATTCTTCTTCTCTATAAATACATTCAGCTTTTCAGCCCAATATCCCGCATCATACTGTAAAGCAAAAATAGCCCCTCTTTTATTCATACTATAATGGGCATCGGCCAATGATTGATGAATAGCGGCAGCATGTTCAATTGAGCCTTGGTGCATAACGCTAAAAATAAAAGCTAAAAATGAAGGAAAAACGAGTATCGATATAAACCTGATCAGCTTTATATTTATTTTTTTATCAAAAGTATAAGTGAGCACAATATAGGGTATAAATAAAAACAACATTTCATGTGATAATACGACAAAAGGATAAACAATGAGGCTCAAAACAAATACTTTTTCAAACTTTTGAAAATCAAGACTAAAACGAGACCATGCAATGAAACTCAAAAAAGCAAAATAAATAATCTCTTTTCTATAACCTCCCTGAAAATCATTGAGTTGAAAGGTGAATATGAAGGGTGAAAAAATCAAAAATACAAAGGGTATGATGCTTTTTTGCTTTCTCAAAAGCAGGTAGGAAAATAAAAAATAGGTAAAATAAAGCAATATTTGAAATACAGTGACATATATTCCAGGGTTAATACCTGTCGTTTTTGATAGCACTATAAATAGTTCACCTAAAAAGCCTCGCCTAACCCAGCCTCCTGCATAGTTAATCAGCCAATCTCCCATTTTCCAATCATGGTGTCCAAGGTAATTAACAGTAGAATCCATAATGGTCATTGTAAATACAATCAGCATGAATATGGGTAATATAATGCGTAGCCATCTTTCAGATTTTGCTAAAACAAACATAAATCCATCTTTATTATTTGGTGAGTGACAATTCATCAGATATATTTAATTAAATATGATGTAATTAAAATAAAAAACACATCCAAATTCGGGTAAGATTACAGGCTGGAAATAATACTTTCTTACTTGGGAATTTAGCAACCATGAATTACAGGCCTCAAAGACGAGTTTATTTATTAATCTATTTATTTATCATGGGAATGATAGCTTGTCAACCCAGCATCGCTGCAACAAATGATAGCGAATTAATTTTCACCTCCACTCCTCAAATTGTACCTAACCCCAACCCCGCTGTACCATTGGCTGCATTATTACGTTTTCAAACGAATAAGCCTGTACAAACTCATATTCAGATTACACTTGGTGACAATCATCGCATCATTGAATATCCTGCAACCGCGTCGCCACAACAAGATTTAACCTTAATTGGTTTCAATGCAGGCCAAAAACATCAAGTGAATATCACGGTTTCAGACCCAGAAACGGCAACATCAATCACAAAGCAACTGACATTTAATGCCCCAAAATTGCCTACAGCAATTGAAGCTTTTCCCATTATTGAAACCAAACGTCTATCAAATGTAGCAATGGAAGCAGGTATTACACTCTTTAATCCACGTCGCCGAATTCCTGTGAGTGCAACAAATGCCGAGCGAGCAAACAATTTTGGGCGGAAGTTTGGTTTATTGGTTGCGGTTGATGAAGCGGGGGATGTTATTTGGTATTATCAAGCAGACTCTCGAATCAGTGATTTTGAACTATTAGACAATGGCCATATTATTTTCTTAACCCAAGATTTTCGGGCTGTTGAAATTGATTTGCTAGGTAATGTAATAACGCAATGGTATGCCAAACGCCGCCCAAAAGGGGAAATAGAAGGCGCAATCCCTGTTGATACGCTCACATTCCATCATGATATTGACGTATTACCCAATGGCAATTTTTTAGTATTAGGTTCAGAACGACAACAAATTCCTAATTATTATGACAGTGAAGAAGACATAAATGCACCCCGTAAAACCCATTGGGTGATGGTTGATGTCGTCATTGAATTTAATCGAGAAGGTAAGATTGTATGGCAATGGAATATAGCAGACTATATGGACGTATTTCGAATTGGCTATGAAACCTTTGGTGGCTTTTGGGAACGGCGTGGCTATAAAAATACGATAGATTGGTCACATGTTAATACAATGCAATTAGTTGATGAAAATTCAATTTTATTGAGTTCGCGTTATCAAAGTGCATTATTCATGGTTGATAGAAATACCAAACAAATAAGCTGGATTGCGGGTGAACCTTCTGGCTGGGATGATAATTTACGGCCTAAATTATTGAAGATGCAAAATGATGCGGAATGGTTTTGGCATCAACATAGTCCTGTCATTACCTCACGTGGCACATTATTGCTATTTGATAATCAGAACTATCAAACTCGTCCTTTCGATAAACCAATACCACCCGCGCAAACGCGCAGTTGTGCAACAGAATACCGTTTAGATATAGAACAAAAAACCTTGCAACCGATTTGGGATTCCATCATACCGAATGACCCCGCAGTAGCCAGTTATGCAATGGGTAGTACACAATATTTGGAAACAACAGGTAATATTTTAGTGGGCTATGGCTTTTTGCTATCTCAAGCAGATATTCAAAATAAAACATGGCATACCTTAACCGAAGGCAATGTATGGACACGCGCTCGTGAATATACACATGATTCTCCAGCTCAGGTTGTATGGGAATTACAGCTCAAAGGACGTGAAAATGATATTGGTTTAGGTTGGACATTGTTTGGCGCAAGACGCATCCCACATTTCCCTCCAATTATCACCACTAAATAGCATACATTTTAGGATTCAGGACTGCTTGTTTTCCAAGAATGAGCAGCCCTAATAAAGGATGAGAATAAGAAAATGCTTATCAATCACATTTTCTTACTCGTCGTGATATTTATTCTTTAAATAGATATTTTGATGTAAAACAGATCAAAGCATAGCTTGAAAAGTATAGAGAAAAAATCGTAAAAAATAATTTGGTCAATACGATTAATTTTAAAAAGATCATTTTAGTATCCTACAATTAACTTATATATTGTCTGCCTCCCCTACATTTAAATAATGAATGAATCATTAATTTAATGATTGAATATAACAATTTATTGATTGCATAGAAACAGCAAATTTAGTTTTACATTGTAAAAACAGAATTAAATAAAATAATTTTTTAGTGATTTTTTGCAATCAAAATAATGAAATCCACGTCCTATAATTTATTGTTTTATAAAAATAAGAGCCGTGTTAACAATTAAGTCATAAGATCAATACCTAAAAATATTTTTATTCCACTCCACAAACCTATATGATTTTAAAATTGCTACTTTAACCATCAAAGTTCCCCATGCTTCTATCTGATATTTCTGTTAAACGTCCTGTGTTTGCCACCGTGGTTAATTTACTACTGGTGACTTTTGGCATTTTGGCCTTCTATCAATTGCCGTTACGTGAATATCCCGATGTCAATGCGCCAGTTGTATCGATTTCAACCGATTATCGTGGAGCAGCTGCCGTGATTGTTGAAACTAAAATTACCCAAGTTTTAGAGGATTTAGTCAGCGGCATTGAGGGGATTAAACACATAGACTCTTCCAGCAGCGATGGCAAATCACGGATTAATATAGAATTTAAACTCTCTCGCGATATTGATTCAGCGGCAAATGATGTGCGAGAGCGGATTGCACGTGCTTTGGATGATTTACCCGAAGAATCCGATCCACCCGAAATTTATAAAGCGGATTCCAACACCAGCGTGATTATGTGGCTCAATTTATCCAGTCCAAGTTTGAATAGTTTGGAACTCAGCGATTATGCAGAACGTTATTTACAAGACCAATTTGCAATTGTAGATGGCGTGGCACGGGTACGGATTGGTGGTGGTGGGCGTTATGCAATGCGGATTTGGTTGAATAGTTTGGCATTGGCGGCGCGACAGTTGACGATTACCGATATTGAAAACGCGCTGCGACGGGAAAATGTAGAATTGCCAGCAGGTCGGATTGAATCCAAAGACCGTGAGTTTACGATTCGGATTGCACGAAGTTATCGTGATGCAGATGATTTTGCCCAATTGGTTTTAACACGCCAAGCGGATGGTAGTGTGATTCGTTTAGGCGATGTGGCGCGGGTTGAATTAGGTCAAGATGATTATCGTAGAGAACTGCGTGGTAATGGTGAACCCATGATTGGGATCGGGATTATTAAACAGTCTACGGCTAATACTTTAGCGGTGGCGCGAGCGGTGAAACGTGAGGCAGTCAAAGTGCGCCAACAATTACCTGAATATATTGAATTACACGATAGTTATGATACTTCAGTATTTATTGAAGGTGCAATTGAAGAAGTTTACAGAACCTTATTTATTGCAATGATTTTAGTGGTGGCGGTGATTTTAATATTTTTGGGCAGTTTACGCGCTACCTTAGTCCCAGCGGTGACTGTACCCATTTCGTTGATTTCGGCCTTTATTGTTATATCTGCATTAGGTTTCTCCGTTAATTTGTTGACCTTGTTGGCACTGGTGTTGGCAATCGGTTTAGTGGTCGATGATGCGATTGTGGTATTAGAAAATATTTATCGGCGGATTGAACAAGGTGAACCACCATTACTCGCTTCATACCATGGGGCGCGTCAAGTCAGTTTCGCGGTGATTGTGACCACATTGGTGTTAATCGCAGTGTTTGTACCGATTGCATTTTTACAAGGTAATGTCGGGCGTTTATTCGCTGAATTCGCCTTGACTATGGCAGCGGCCGTGGGTTTTTCCAGTATTGTTGCCTTATCCTTATCTCCAATGATGTGTTCAGTTTTGTTTAAACAAAATTTGCGTAAAACCTTTATCCATCGCCTGATTGATCGATTTTTTCAAGGTTTAGCCACATTTTATGCAAAATTACTCAATATTGCTCTAAAAGTTTCATTTTTGATTATATTGTTATTGATTGGGGTTGGATTTGGGATTTATTATGTATTTCAACAATTACCCAGTGAATTTGCACCAAAAGAAGATAGAGGCGCATTTTTTATCATGATGACTGCACCTGAAGGCGCGAGTTTTAGCTATTCTCAGCGTTATATGGCAGAAATAGAAAAAACCATGTTGCGTTATGTTGAAAATGGCGAAGCCACCAGAGCTTTAGCTCGTGTGCCGCGTAGTTTTGGTTCAAGTGCAGTGGTGAATTCAGGGATTGGTATCATGGTGTTAAGCAATTGGGATAAACGCCGACCTGCTGAGGAAATCATGGGGGAAATCATGGGTGATATGAAACAGCTAGTTGGAGTGAAAGCGTTTACAGTGATGCGGCGTGGTTTGGGACAGCGCGGAATTCAACGGCCTGTGCAATTTGTGATTGGTGGTGGTCGTTATGAAGAGCTGGCACAATGGCGCGATATTATTTTAGAACAAGCCCGACAAAATCCCAATTTAATCAGTGTGGATGCAGATTATAAAGAAACCAAACCACAATTGATGTTAGTGATTGATAAAGATCGTGCTGCTGATTTAGGCGTATCAATTAGAGAAATTGGCAGCAGTTTGGAAACCTTGCTGGGCTCGCGTCGAGTCACCACATTTCTGCGTCAAGGTGAAGAGTACGATGTGGTTTTGGAAGGTGAGGATCAGGATTATCGTACGCCTGCAGATTTGGCTTCGATTTATGTTCGTGCTGAACAAACTGGATTATTAGTGCCCTTATCTAATTTGGTAACATTGCAGGAAACGGCGACTTCAACCAGTTTACAACGTTATAACCGAATCCGTGCGATTACGATTACTGCGGGTTTGGCTGAAGGTTACAGTTTGAGTGAAGCCTTGGATTTTCTGGGCAATATTGTTAAACAAGAAATGCCGCAAGCGCGAATTGATTATAAAGGTCAGTCAGCAGATTTTCAGGATTCAACCCAATCGGTTAACTTTACTTTTATTTTAGCCTTATTGGTGGTGTTTTTAGTGTTAGCCGCGCAATTTGAAAGTTTTATTCATCCATTGGTGATTATGCTCACTGTGCCCTTGGCGATTTTTGGGGCTTTATTGGGTTTGGATATTATGGGGCAAAGTATTAATATTTATAGTCAAATTGGGATTGTGATGTTGATTGGTTTGGCGACTAAAAATGGGATTTTGATTGTTGAATTTACTAATCAGCTACGTGATGCAGGTCATGAATTTAAGGAGGCATTGTTACAAGCTTCTCAGCAACGTTTACGTCCGATTTTGATGACCGCGATTACCACGATTATGGGTGCAGTGCCGTTGATTTTAGCTCAAGGTGCGGGGTCTGAAAGTCGGGTCGTGATTGGGGTGGTGATTTTCTCTGGAGTGGCGTTTTCAACGTTTTTTACTTTGTTTGTTGTGCCTGTAGCATATTGGTTGTTGGCGAGACATACTCAGTCACCGAATGCGATTGCGCGGAAATTAGAGGCTTTAGAAGCTTTGGAACATCATAAATAGTGATCTGCGTTCACAAATCAGCAATAGGGATGAAATAGTGTAAGCCAAACATGATCGAATTCAATCAAATCTATTCCCATCATGTTTGATAATTGGGCATATTTGGTAGGTTTTATACGCAATATGCCTGAGGCGGAAATGCTTGATTTCAACTAGAGATATTAACTTGAGAATTGTTGCGACCTGGGTCACTGAAGTATATAATCGCAGGCCTGTGACTGGATTTTCTATCCGTGTACATTATGAAGGCGGCAGTTTTCATGGTTCGAATGGGACTGTCTAAAAGAGTCTCAAGGCAAAAGCACCAACCATCATCAAACAGCATATACCCAACCCTGATTCGGAAGTTGAAAAATGACCATCTCAATTCGTGAGCTACAAACTTTAGCCGAAAACTTTAATAGTGATCCAAAATGCTCACATGCTTTGCCAGCTCGAGCTTATACCAATCCAGATTTATTGGACTTTGAGCGGGAAGCAATCTTTCACAATACTTGGCAGTATGTCTGTCATATTGAGAAACTGCGTAATCCGGGAGATTATATTGCCTTTGATATTCAGGGACAATCGATTGTTGCTGTCCGTGATCGTGAAGGCGTGCTACGCGCCTTTTACAATGTTTGCCGCCACCGTGGTCATGAGCTGGTTAAACAGGGTCAAGGTAATATTAAAGTTTTTGTCTGTCCTTATCATGCTTGGGGTTACAGCTTAGATGGCACGCTCCGTGGGGCACGACACTCAAAGACAATGGAAAATTTTCAGTTTGATGATTATGGCATGGTGTCGGTTCAAATTGAACAATTCTGTAGTATGGTGTTTGTAAACCTCAATCCAGAAGCAACTTCACTCGCTGCACAAACAGGCGAACTAGCCAATGAAATCCAACAACATGCCCCTGATTTAGATACGCTGACTCATGCTTATCGCCTTACCTATCACGTTAAAGGCAACTGGAAGATTGTTACCGACAACTTCTTAGAATGCTATCACTGTCCCGTATCACATAAAGACCTTGTCACTCTAATTGAAATGGAAAACTATCAAGTGACAACACATGGTATTTATTCCAGCCAAATAGGTCCTGCAGGCAAGACAGATAATGCCGCCTATAATGTTGAGGGCGCAAGTGTTCAACAACATCTCCTTTGGTGGCTGTGGCCAAATACGGGTCTATTACGTTATCCTGGTGGGCCTAATTGGATGGTGTGGAATTTTATTCCTGTTGATGCTGACAATACCATTGAAACTTTCGACTTTTTCTTTCCAAACTCAACCCCAACGGCTGAGCAAATGGAAGCGATTGAATATGTCGACAAAGTGTTACAAAAAGAAGATATTGATATTATTGAAAGCGTGCATCGTGGCATGAAAACACCTGCCTGTGAAAAAGGGGGGCGTTTTGTGGTCTGTGATGGGAAGCATAAAGGTGAATCCGAGCATGGCGTTCATCATTTTCATAGTGTCTATTTAAAAGCCATTGAGCAATATATTCAGACCAAATCGTAAGAAAAAGGTGCTGAATAGCCCCGCTTTTAGTCAGATTTAGCCAGATTTTTTTTCGGAATTACGAGCCCTCCATGATTGAAGAAAACGTACACAAGCTGATTGCATTAGGAAAAAAGCTGGTCAGCGCCAATCTCACCATCGCTGATGGCGGCAATCTCTCTACTTATGATGCAAAAGCCAATGAGATGACTATTACCCGCTCAGGCACTTGTCTTGATGAGCTTGATATGGATTCATTCGTCTCTTTTAAACTAGATGATGATGTCCCAGCGGAAGCGTCTTCTGAGACAGCAATGCACCTTGCAGGCTATCGAACAAGACCTGATTTCTTATGTTTATTGCACTTTCATCCTCAAAACGCGATTTTACTTGCGGTTGCCAATATTGACATCAGAACTATCACCGTTGACCACACCTATTACCTTGCTGGCAAAATGGCTCGATTACCGTTTATTCAACCGGGTACACAGGAACTTGCTGATGCTTGTGCAGAACAATTTAAAAACGGTGCTGATATTTTATTACTCGCACATCATGGCTGTCTATTAGGCAGTAACGCTATTGAATGGGCGCGACACACCGCATTAAATCTTGAACAAGCTGCCAATATGACCAGAATGTTGAGCACTGATTTAGATGGAACTCAGATACCTGAATGTCCTAGCTCATACCTCAAAAAACTTAAACAAGCAGGAGTTTTGTAATGGCGGTTGCCGAAAAACAATACAGCATGGAGAGCGTGAATCTATTTGAATTGGCCTTTGGCGAAGGATTCATGTCTTGTGGTGGCTCAACCTATCTTGATACATTGTTCGCTGATGAGGAGCTTGGATCAAATACGCGTATTTTAGATGTCTGTTGTGGCCTAGGTGGTGCTGGCTTTTATCTTGAAAGTGAGCATGGAGCTAAAGTTACAGGCATTGACCGAGAAGCAGAGCTAATTGAACATGCCAAGCGAATAGCAACCGAACGTTCGTCTCAATGTGAATTTATTCATGGTGATGTCGTTGCAACCCATTTTAATGATAATACTTTTGACTACATTATTTGTCGAGATGCCCTACTGCATTTTAGTGAAGCGCAAAAAAATCAGCTATTCCAGAAAGTCAGATCATGGCTTAAACCCGGTGGTAAATTCATTGCTACAGATTATGGTGTCTCAGATCAGCCATTGACTGAAGAACAACAAGCAGTGCATCAGCGCAAAGGCTATCATCTACTAATGCAGTCAGAGTATTACGATTTCTTCGAGCGCAATACTTTTGTCCGTGTGCAGGTTTCCAATGATACGGAAGGCTATATGCAGCACACACAAGCTGAGCTTGACCGTTTACTGACTCGTAAAGATGAAATCACCGCTCAATATTCCACTGAAGGATTTGAAAAGACGGTTGAATCATTCGAGAGAAAACTCAATGAAATCGAAGGCGGCGTTAAGACATATTGGTTGATCCAAGCTGAAAAATATGCGATTCAAACGCAAAAATTGAAAGATCGCGTGGTGATTTGTACGGGCGCATCTTCTGGTATTGGGCGAGCAACCGCTATTGCATTAGCTGCTCAAGGGACCAGTGTTGTCTTGGTTGCGCGGAATGTTGACAAGCTCGACACGGTGAAAGCACTGATTGAAGAGCAAGGCGGCTCTTGTTTTGTTGCCCCTGCGGATGTTACACAGCGTGAACAAATGCAAAGCGTAGTTAACACTGTGATGCAGCGTTACAATCGTGTCGACATACTTGTCAACTCTGCTGGCTTGATGTGCTTTACTTTTATGAAGAATGGCGTTTATGAAGAATGGGCGAAGATGATTGATGTGAACGTCTCAGGCGTAGTCAATTGTATTGGTGCTGTATTGCCTGTGTTCACGGAGCAAAAATCAGGTCATATTATCAATATCAGTAGTGACGCTGCCAAAACCCCATTTGCAGGTTTGTCGGTATATTGTGCATCGAAGTCCTTTGTTACCATGTTGTCCCAGAGTTTACGCGGTGAATTCCGTGGAACAGGTATTAAAGTGACCGATGTGCAACCGGGAGATGTTCGGACGGATCTCGTTTCTACCAACAGTGATACCGCGACACTTGAAGAACTTGGTATCAATCCAGAATTCAAAGTGGGACATGGTTGGGCTTCGGATATGCAGTTGCTTAGCCCATTTGATGTTGCTGATTGTATTGTTAATACTGTGCTGGCAAAACCTCATGTCAGTATGAATGAAATCTTGATCGAGCCCCGCGATCAATAGCCATTAGCCTATAGTCGTTTTATTTTAAAGTGATACAGGACTGGCAGTCCTAAATTTTAAAAATGATTGATATTTAAAATATAAAAGGACTGCCAGTCCTAGCATATAAACCGAAATTGACTATAACCAAGCTGCTCACGATGATTGTGATATTCGTTGTGGGCAGTTTTGCATTTAGGTTAAAAAATCGATTAGAAATCTTTGTACTGAAAATACGATTTGTTAAAAATAATATTTCAAACCCACATACACGCCTCGTCCTTGTCTTACAGGCAAACTATTAAGCTGGCCACGCAGAAATTCAGGCATATAGACTTCTTCATCGAGCAAATTATAAATATAGGTATTTAAAGCCAGCGGATTGTTAGACGATAAGCCTAGCCATTGATTTAATTCCAAACTCATATTTAATGTGACCATGTGATAATTATTGGGAGCAGGATTGACTATTTGCGGTTTGGTTGGGCGCAGTGGATTGGCATGAGCCGCGCGGTAATAAGTATCAAATATACTGATGGAGGTTGCACTATTAAACTGGTAACTCGCCCCTAGTTTTATCATCAGATTCGGCATTAACGTAATATTTTTAATCCCTTGTTTATTTTGATTGCTTTGATAGGTGAGGGAACCTGTTAAGAAAAACTGTTCACTAGGCATCAGTTTTGACTCTAGTTCAATGCCTTGTATGGTCGTTTCTCCTATATTGTCATAATATAATCTTGCTTGATTGGGTAGTGGCAACGCTGTAATTAAATCTCGTTGCGTACTGTGGTAATAAGTGGTGCTGAATTGGTAGTGTTTAGTGTTATAAAAAACTTGAAAATCATAAGTTTTAATCGTTTCAGGCTTTAAATCGGGTGTACCTTGAATCACGGGGGATTGGGCGGCTTTTTCTATTTCAAAGGCGGTGCGATATGCTTCGCTGTATAATATTTTAATGCCTAATCGTTCTGAAAATTGATAAATAAGTCCTAAACGAGGCATAAAGCTTGAGCTGATACCCTCAGGCTGAACGAATTGGCCACCAAGAATTAATTTTGTTTTATCGTTCAATTTGTAGTCAGCTTGTGTATACAGTGTGTACAACGTTTCGTAGTAATCCTCCACCACAGGAAAAACCTGCTGATACAAGCCTTTAGAGATACCCAATGAATAACCTGTCATATAATGTGCTGTTGCACCGATTAACCAAGAAAATTTATCATTTTCCCAATAGTTGGCCACTTCTAACAATCCATCTTTGCTTGCTTCTTCCATATTGGCCTGCACGGATTCATAATTTGTTTGGCGTTGGTTGTAAGTTAAATTTGTTTCTAAGTGCCAATTATCGGAAAAAATATGTTTATAACCAATATCGGCTAAAATCCGTGTGGTTTTCATATCTTTCGCTTGCCAAGACCATTGTGGTATTTCGCCAAAGTGGCGTTGATTTGCTTTCAGCCAAGTAAAGTCAAAGTTGAGTTGTTTGTAATTTGCATTTAGATAAGCACCCACATTATATTCATCATAATTGGTTTGATTTGCTTCTCCTAATTCGTCAACCGCTTTAAATTCCCAGCCTTCGGTTTCTTCAAAATAACGTAGCCCACCGGTCAATTTTAAATCGTTGTGTTCATGGTGAGCATAAGCTTCTGTTGCTCGTGTCCCTAAAGAACCTGCCATCACGTTTATTTCATTGGGATTTTCATCAGTTTTGGTTAGGATATTTATCACGCCCATATACGCATTTGAGCCATATAGTACTGAACCAGGCCCACGAATCATTTCGATTTTTTGAATTGCACTCAGAGGAAAAGCAAGATAAATAGGATAATTAAAACCACCCGTCACACTTTCTTTAAAGGGTCGTCCATTGAGTAATAATAATACTTGTGTATCTAAGCCTCCAAAACTGCCTCTTACTGCGGTTGCATTCTGTGGTAAAACATATATTTCACCTAAGTAGGTGCTGGTTAATCGGCCGATGACTTCACGTAAGTTATTTGCACCAAATTTTCTAATTTCTTGTGCGGTGACAACGCTAATGATACCGGGGGCATCATGAATATTGTCTTGTTTTTTAGAAGCAGTAATCACTTGTAAATCCAGCAAATCTTCTAATGAAAATTGCAATAATTCTTTTGTAGTTAACATGGTTTCTAAGTCAATAGCACTCGCAGCATAAATAGGGGAATAAGATAGAAACAGGCTTAATAGCAGATAGTTAAAATAATCCTTTGGTTTTTTCATGTTTTACTCCTCCCTTGATAGATGGCTTACCACCAATAGCTCGTTTTTAACAAGCAAACAAACTTAAGTATATCATGAGGTTTGTAAAAAATAGTACAAGTCTAGCGGGTTGTTGAAAATGAATGCTTTAAACTGAAAAGTTGAAGTATTGATAAAGAGCATTGGCTCTAAATCACAGGTGAGATTATCATTGCTGGCTCAGTATTGTTAGGTCTTTGTCACGTAAGTGGTAGCCCGTTTCGTTGATGAGTTTTTCGGCTTGGTTTCGATGTTCAATGGCTTTGTCTTTGTCGCCTGTTATCAGTTCATAGCGGCACATTGCTAAATGCCAGTCGGTTGCGTACCGTTTCATTTTGCAGCGTTCAATGATGTCGTGGGCTTCGTCTAGGTCGGGTTTTGCGGCTTTAAGGTTTTGTTGTTGTAAATGGAAGTTTGCACGGTCTATGAGGAACATGGGTAAATATTGAATTTTTCCAGCTTTGCGTATGGCTGTGACGGCTTCGTCAAAATAGCTTATTGCTTGTGCTGATTTAAGGGCTTGATAGCAACGGGCTAGGGTTAATTTATCTTTAGCAATATCTTGTAAAAAATTAGTTTGTTGTGATATTTCTAACCCATATTCCCCACGTTGCAATACATGTTCAATATCGGCTGTGGTTGGGGCTTGGTCTAGCAATAAAGTGCAATAATAAAATCCAGTGCCTGAAGATAAATATTGATTGCCTCGATTTTGTTCTAATTTTTCCGCTTGTTGAAAAGACGGTAAAGCCTCTGCTAGTTGCCCTTGAAGGTGTAAACAGCTTGCAAGATAGGCATGACTTTTTATTTGTTCAAAATCATCGCCACTTTGTTGGGCATAATCAATCGCTAATTGTGCGTTTTCAGTCGCCTGTTGTAACGATCCTAATGCTAAATGTAGCTCTACAAGATTTAGTGCTGTGGTTGAAGCATTTTCCCAGTCTTTCAGTTTTTGCCTTAATTTTAAATCAGCTTGCCTTGGTTCAAGTGCTTCGTTTAAACGCCCTAATGACATCAAACAAAATGAGGCTTCTGATAATAAAAATCCTTGTGCAGATTCAGATAAACCTTGTACAGAATGTGACCAATTTTGAGGAAAAAATCCTGCAATGGCTATTAAATCTTGGTTGTAAGCCCCGAGTTTGTTTAAGCTATAAGCTTCTTTACCACCTCTTTCAATTCTCTCATAATAAACATTATCCAGAGCCCTTTGATATTCCTCAGCCAAACAACCATGTTTTACGGCATGATATAAAGGCTCTAAACCTGTTAAGCCTTCGGGATGATATTCATTAGGTAAATCTTCATAATATTCAAATAATACATAATGGGCTTTTTTATATTCTGCGGGTTTGGTTTTCTTGAAATGTTCAGCAAAATAACTACGGATTAAAGGATGTGTATCCCATGCAACCCGTTCTTTATCTTGCATTTTAATAGATAATAAACCCGCCGTTTCTAAATTGTCATAGATTTCATCAAGCTTTCCTTGCTTTTGCCAACTTCTCAATTGAAAAGCATAAGGCAAATCATATAACAACATATCAAACTCATCTTTTTGCATCGCTTGGTCAAATAAACCTAACAAGTGCATAAAAATAGATTCAGGACGTTTCTTTTTACCCCATCTTTGTATATAAAAATCTAATATTTCATGAACGATGTCGCTGAACTCTTTAGCTTCCCACAAATGCGGTAACTGGTCGCGCAATTCCAAATGCCCATTCAATTCCGTTTTCACCAAATGACCTAATAAAACCAAACTCAAAGCATGACCATGTAAATCCGCACTCACCGCCTCACCTTGCAATCGCTCAAGCCATTCATTTTCTGAGTTTTTCCACTTAATTTTTTGTTTAGTATCCTTCGCGCCTAATTCCTTCAACAACTTCATGCCATCCGCATCCGATAAATTATCTAGCGACATCGCCACATAACGCGATTCATCCCATTTTTCAAATTCCTGCAACGGCAAACGCGACGTAACAATAATCAAGCTTGGACTTTTTACCAAACCATTCCGATGCACCGACTTTAAAAACGTTGTCATCGCCATATCTTGCAACTCGCCGCTAAAGGATTTCAAACCTTGAGGATATTGCAAAGTTTCCATACCATCCAACACCAACAAACTCGGCTGCTTTTGTAAAATTTGTGCTAACGACTGCGCTTTTGCCACATCATCTTGCGGAATATCCTGCGCTTTAACCCCAAAATGTCCTAATACTTGAATAAAAAAATCACTACTGCCCGTTTGACGCTGCTGCCCATCCTGATTATGAAACGACCACGCAAAGGCTTTGTCTAAATCTTTATACTTTTTATTACGCAAATCATCCAACCAGCGATACAACAACGCAGACTTTCCCGCACCACCCACCGCATGAATCCACACCAAATCACGATTATCTTTATTCAATGCTCTGGTTAAAGCGGCTAAATTTTTGGTTCGTCCGAATAAAATATTATTGGGAGGCAAAGGCAGGCGGGATAAATCATAAGTGCCTTCTTTTAAGAACGGTTTAGGCTTTTTAATTTTAGAATTGATGAGTTTAAGAAAATATGGAATAAGCAAAACCAAAAGTCCAATCACAACACCGACAACAATGTTGGTTAAACTTTCTGGGCTTGTTATTGACTCTATAAAAGATTTATCTTGTTCCATAATGACAAACCACGGCGTTATTAATTAAAACAATTATAACCCAAGTTTTGCCGTGAAATATAGTCAATTCAGTCTTGAGTGCGAGGACTGGCAGTCCTGAAACTCTTTAAATATTAATCACTTTCAAAAATAAGGACTGCCAGTCCTGTATCACTTTAAAATAAAACGACTATACAACCCAAACCATCAATAATGTTATGAAAACTCAGGCTGTTTCCAAACCAACAACGAGCCAATATCTTGCAACAAATCATTCATTTCATAACTGCCTTTCTGCAATACCAACTTAGCTTGATCCTGTAGCGTCTCGGTTTCAGTCGAAGTTAAATCTTTAGCCGTCAATACAATAATCGGAATATTACGCCATGTTTTATGCCGATGAACATGTTGCAAAAAGCTAAAACCATCCATCTCAGGCATCATCAAATCCAATAAAATCAAATCAGGCTGAAACATATCCAAACTCTGCAACGCCGCTTTTCCATGACAAGCCGTCATCACCTCACATGCAGTTTTCGATAAAATTTTCTGCATCAAACTCAAAGTATTCACATCATCCTCCACCACCAAAATCCGATGATGCGATTCAATCAGCGTCAAATTAAACATCCGATTCATGGTCTGCTCAATGCTCGACTCCGCCCCAGCAAAATGACAACTCAACGGAAGCCGAACCTGAAAACGACTACCCGCACCCAACTGACTCGACAAACTAACCTCACCGCCCAACAACTCCGTAAACTGCTTAACAATACTCAATCCCAAACCTGTGCCGCCATATTTACGTGTAGTCGAATTATCCGCTTGAGTAAACGAATTAAAAATATTAACCTGCGCTTTCGGTGAAATACCAATTCCCGAATCAGACACCTGAAATGTCAACCAATCCTGTCCCGACTCCTGCTCATGACGAACCGATAAATGCACCATACCCTGCTGAGTAAACTTAGTGGCATTACTCAATAAATTGAGCAAAATCTGTTTTAACTTATTCTCATCGGTATTGATGTCACATAAAGTCTTAGGATAATCTATATGTAATTGATTATGTTGTTCATCAATCTGAGGTGAAATCATCTGCTCTAAGCTTTTAATAAAACGAGCAAATGGCACAAGCTGCTTATCCAAAGCCATCTTACCCGCTTCAATTTTGGACAAATCTAGCACCTGACTGACCAAGGTTAATAAATGCTGCCCAGAATGACTGATTTTCTCCAAATCATTTACAAAATCTTGCAACCCTTCATCACTTGCATCTTCTTGTAAAATCTCACTATAACCAATAATCGCATTCAATGGGGTGCGTAACTCATGACTCATATTGGCCAGAAACTGACTTTTCGCAATATTCGCCGACTCCGCCTGCTCCTTAGCCTGAGCCAAATGCTGTGCATCATGTTCCAAACGTAGCGCATAAGTCTGCAATTGCTGCTGATGGCGAGACAGGTGGCGCACCATTTTATCAAACGATTTCGCCAACAAACCAAACTCATCTTGACGACGCATATTAAGCTGCACATCAAAGTTTTTTTGGCCTAACTGTCTGGTTGCTAAAATAATATCATGTAAAGGTTTAGCCACCAAATGATGCAAAAACACATACAACAAGACAAACACAGTCGCCAAAATAATAGCACCAAAGAGTAAAATCAATTGTGCGGTTTCCCATGCAATCTGACCTAAAATGGCTTGAGGTAAAGTGACGGCTAAAAACCATTGATTCGACTGCAAACGAGTGCTGACAATATATTGTTTTGTTTCAGGATGCCAAATTGCTTGAGTTTCCGTAAAACTTAAACGCGGTGCTTGTTGAGATGGAACACGATTCATTACCTGTTTTTGAGCATTGTATAAAAACCGCTGGGCATCAAATAAATTATTTAACTGATTTAAAACAGGCTGTATATCAAACTGTGCCAACACAACAAATTGCAATTGATGTTGTTTATAAATCGGTTGAAACACACTGACCCACGCTTGATTTAGCTCATAACTAAGCTCCTGTTTCCACCGCAATGGCTGATGTTTAAGCGTGTATAGTGGAAAGCCGACTGCGTTTTTATCTAATGTTTGCTGTTGGCAGTCTAAATCCAATTGCCAATGTTCTGAAGGATTGAGCAATGACAAACGTAGATTAGGCTGTTGTGATTCAGATACAATATTTTTTAGAATCTGTAAGGCGTTTTGAGTGTCAATATTTTGATTGCTGCAAACAAGAGTATGTTCTAAATGCTGATTGGTTTGTAAGCGTTGTTGAATCATGCTGACATGCTGTGCAAAATGCTTAAACGAAGTGTCTAACAAAATCCCCTGCTGCGTCACCTCATGTTGCAATTGTTGCATGGTTTGATTGCGAATATTCGTTGCAATATGGCTGTAGCCAAACACAGCGGTGAGCGTCACGATTAAAATAATACCCATTGCCAAGCGTTTAAAAACTGTTCCTATGATTGTTTCTTCAACAAAGTGATGGACATTCTGTTGCGCCATGTTAAAAAATCCTCGTGGTATCTCTTTCATATTTTCAGTCAATCAAAGCAAAATGCAGATTGTGTATAGACTCCATGCAATCAATAAATCAGTATTAGGTCAGGGTAAAATGTAGAACATGATGGTTTATTAAACGTATTGCATATTACAAAAATGATAATTATTCGCATTTGAAAAATATTATAGATTCTCATATCTAATGTCAAATGATTATTATTCTTATTTGTGATTTTGTAATGATAGAGCTCAGAACAGGACATAAGGTAAGTGAATAGAGGTATAAGAAAAACAAGAGTTGAGCAAAGATAAGTGAGTAACATACGAAGTTCCTCAACAAAATATGCGCCTCATGAATCTATTAGAATTGCTCCATGAAGATTTATGCAGTTTAAAGTAGTCATCTGCAAGGTCTGTCTTATTATCAAATCTGGATAATCTTTTATTAAACCGCATATTGATTGATATTTTTTGCTTTCAATATAAAGAAAATGGTGTGAAATATTGACAGAACGGAATGGTATAAATAGTATTTAAGAAGGATTACCTACTTGTTATAAAGCTGGTAATCCTTGTTGGTTAGTCTACCAAGTCAGAAAATTTTCCAACAATTTCAAACCTGCATGCTGGCTTTTTTCAGGGTGAAATTGCACTGCAAATAAATTGTCTTGTGCAATCACAGAAGTGTAATCAATACCGTAGCTGGTTTGGCCTGCGATGTGGGCTTTATCTTGTGTATCTACATAATAACTATGCACAAAATAAAAACGGCTGTTGTCCTCAATCCCTTTCCATAATGGATGTGCTTGAGTTTGCTTAACTTGATTCCAACCCATTTGCGGAATTTTTAATTTTTCCTGAGTGGCACTATCAATCAACGGTGTTGGAAAATGTATGACTGACCCTTGAATCAAATCAAAGCCTTGTGTGCCACCATTTTCTTCGCTCGAAGTCAATAGTGTTTGCAAACCCAAACAAATTCCTAAAAATGGTTTTTCCACCATGGCCTGCTTGATTACGTCGTACAAGTGAGTCTCGTGCAATAATTGCATACAATTACCCATCGCACCTTGTCCAGGGAAAACCACTTTATCTGCTTGTAAAATTTCATCTGCCTGACGGCTGACTTGCACTTGCCAAGCATCATTTGCAACATGTTCTAAGGCTTTGCTGACAGAGCGCAAGTTACTCATGCCATAATCAATCACAACAACCTTTTTCATTACAAACGTCCCTTTGTCGATGGCATCATGTTTTGCATACGGCTATCGGGTTCAACCGCCATGCGTAAAGCGCGACCAAATGCTTTGAATACTGTTTCAATAATATGGTGACTATTACGTCCGCGTAAATTATCAATGTGCAAGGTGACCAATGCGTGATTCACAAAACCTTGGAAAAATTCCCGAAATAATTCCACATCAAAATCACCAATTCTCTCAGTTGGAAATTCTAAATGATATTCCAAACCCGGACGACCAGAGCAATCTAACACTACACGCGACAAGGCCTCATCTAATGGTACATAGGCATGACCATAACGATAAATACCTTTTTTATCACCTAATGCTTTGTTAAAGGCTTGACCGAGTGTGATGCCAATGTCTTCAACTGTGTGATGCGCATCAATCTGTAGATCGCCATTGGCTTGAATATCCAAATCCATCAAACCATGTCGGGCAATTTGATCCATCATATGATCTAAAAAAGGTACGCCCGTTTGAAATTGGGCTTTGCCTGTGCCATCTAAATTGAGGCTGACACTGATTTGAGTTTCTAAGGTATCTCGTTTGATGCTGGCACAACGCTCAGCAGGTTTATTATGCTTCTTCATTTTTATTGTCTACAGGAGCTTGGTTGTCTGGCGAATCTGAAAAATCTTCTGAATCTGTGGTTTTTTTACGTCGCTTATTGTTACGTTTGCGTGGTCTTCTAGGAGAATGCTGTACCATTTCATGACGTTTATGTTGTTCGGTTTGTTGGAACTCATCCCACCAATCTACAGATTCTTGAATATCTTCTTCACCAGCCGCTGCGCGTAAGACGAGAAAATCATACGCAGCCCGAAAACGCGAATGTTCTAATACACTAAAACAACGCTTATCTTTACGCCGAGTTAAACGCGGTTGCAATAACCAAATTTCCTGCATAATGCTGACAATCCGCTTAGGGATAAAAACATGTGCCGATTGGATTTGCAATACAGTTTGCCCTGCCCCAATAATGCTATCTTGTTCTGTGACTTCTTGCTCACGTAGCTCCTTAATATAAGGCAACATTGGCGGCCACAACAAGCTCATAAATAAAAACGCTGGGGTGACTGTTTTCTGTTCAGCAATGCGAGCATCTGTATTTTGCAATACTTGTTGAATTAAGGTTTGCGCAAACTCGTTATCTAAGAATGTATCTGTTTGTGGAAATAAATGCTCAAATAAATGGAATTTTTGCAATTGTTCAAATGATTGCGCTGCATGTCCTGTTAAAAATAATTTTAGGACTTCCTCATATAAACGGGCAGGTGGAATCCCTTTTAATAAATGGCCTAATTGCTCAATTGGAGCAGCGGTTTGTGGTGCAATATCAAAGTTTAATTTTGCCGCAAATCGAGCCGCCCGCAACATGCGCACAGGGTCTTCCTGATAGCGTTGAATTGGATCGCCGAGTAAGCGTAATACACCGTCATCTAAATCTCTGACTCCATCAGCATAATCAATAATACTAAAATCGCTGATGTCATAATATAAAGCATTAGTGGTGAAATCACGTCGCCAAATGTCGTCATTCAGCGTACCGTAGACATTATCACGTACAATACGACCATCAACCGTAACTCCTTCGCCTTTTTTGCTATCATGTTGAGCACGAAAAGTGGCTACTTCAATAATTTCTCTACCAAAATGAATATGTGCAAGCACAAACCGTCGTCCAACTAAACGACAATTGCGAAATAAATCATTGACTTCATCAGGACTCGCATTGGTCACAACATCGAAGTCTTTAGGTTTTTTATCCAGTAAAATATCACGAACGCAGCCACCGACTAAGTAAGCTTCATAACCTGCTTGATTCAGTTTGTACAATACTTTTAGTGCATTTTTACTGATTTGCTTGCGCGATACAGTATGCTCATCACGAGGAATTCTGTGAGCGGCATGAGACTGCGCATTATTCTGGGGTCTCAGCGTGGATTCAGTTTGTGTTGTTGTTTTGGGTCGTTTGGCAGGCGTAAGAATTTTTTTTATGCCTTCAATAAGTTTTCTGTAAACTGCCATCACATTCCTTGATGTTTATTCTTAAAATCTCATATATCATACAGCAAATTATAGCCCTAAGCGTGCCCAACATATAGAAAAGCACGGCTCAATTATAGGAAAATCGCTACAAACTAAATATTGTACGTTATGAAATTATTAAAAAAAGTTCTGCGTTGGCCTATTACCTTGCCTACGCTTGCTATTCTTTTGCTGGCTTTAATGGCTGAGCTAATACGCGACAGTTCAATTTTTTGGGCTTTATGCCTGTATATCCCATTGTTGCCTCTGGGTTTGTGGGCTATTGTTTGGGATTTAAGTTGGCGCGGAAAAAGTTTTATTATTCCTTATAGCCTAACTGGCTTGGGATTGATCGCTGCTAGCATCCAAACTGTTCAGCTCTTGCATTATCATCCTCAACAAGCAATACCTCAACAAGCGCAGGTGATTCGATTATTACACTGGAATACTTTATGGGGTGGTCAGTATCCATTGAGTGATAGACCTTATTTAAATACATGGGACGGACTTCAAGAAAAAATGCTGCAACAGCAGGCTGATATTATTGTGCTTAGTGAACCGCCACAAGATGAACGCTTAATTCAATTAGCTGAACAATTGGGCGATGATTGGAATATGGTGACTTTTGAACCGATAAATACCTGTCAGCGTTGTACGGTAATATTTAGTGTATTGTCGCCTTATCCAATGCAAGCTGAGCATTATTCTAATCCGCGTCATGGCAATGGGTTTATTATTCGCATTGAAATGCCGCAACACACTTTTCGTTTATTAGTGGTTGATGGTGAGAGCAAGTATGACCAGCTTCGAACCCCATTTTTACATGATATTTATCAAACAATAGTCCAACAATATGAAAAACAACAACCTATTGATGTGATTGTAGGTGATTTTAATGCGATTCGTCGTAGTCGTGGGTTTGACAATTACCCAACAATGGGTGATGGCTATTGGTTAGCGGGTGAAAAAACCATAGGCTGGCGTGGTACATGGAAAAGTTATTTGCCACTATTTGATATTGATCATATTTGGGTCAGTCAACGTTACAAGCCTGTTTATACTGATTTTTTATTTGATTATGCCTCTGACCATCGTGGGCAATTAGTGACGTTTTATGCAAATTAATATTTATGAGTAAATAGGGCTGGTTTTTTCATAAAATTGGACTTTTAAGGTCTGTGATTGGATGCTAAGAAAAGAGATATAGTTGTTTTATTTTAAAGTGATACAGGACTGGCAGCCTTCGACTTCAAAAGTGGTTGATATTTAAAGTATAAAAGGACTACCAATCCTAACATAGCAACCGAAATTGACTATAGTGCTGATTCTCAAATTCGTTTTTAACATCTAAATCAGCTAAAATTTTAGACATTTTACATTCAATGATAATTTATGGACGCAACTCATTATGGACAGCAATACGCACGATTTTTACATCGCTTGCGCTGGATTGCTAAAATTAAGCCACAGACATTAGCTTATCAACTAGCTATTTTAAATGCACATTATCAAAGCCCACATATTGGCAATGAACAGCAAGTTAAACAAAACATCTCAAATTGTTTAGGTGCATCTTTTGCCCATAAAGGTTGGCAGCATTTTATCCAACATACAGGCGTGGCCAATTGTAATATTTTTCAAATTCGCTCCATGTCGCAACAATGGCTTAAAAAACATATTATTATTTCAGGTAATTGGGATTTTAAACACGGATTACAAAATGATAAAGCTATGTTATTTATGACTTATCACAATCATCATCCGTTTTTATTCACGGTGAGTATGAGTATGTTAGGGCAATTAATTCGAACTTTGGCAATGAATCCGAAAGATAGCTCCGTTTATCCCTATTTTGCTGATATTTATGACCAATATTTTCTCGATTGTGAAGCGCATTATCATGGAGGTAATTTTGTATTAGTGGATGAGAATACGCCTCTAAGTGCAACCCGCTCCGTAGCTAAAACTTTTAAAAACAAGCAAGTTGTCATCACTCTGAATGATGTATTTAATCCGTATGCAGAAAAACGCAGTATGGATTTAGATTTTTATGGGCGAAAATTGACCTGTCCAACGGGTACTGTCGAAATGGCATTGCGGCATGATGTTGACTTTGTTGCAGGCTGGGTACGTTGGATTGGTGGTGATAAATTTAAGCTGGAATTGTATAAACTAGATTCAAGCCAAGGACCCGAAGCCATTATGCAGCAATATATCCACTATTTGCAATTGATGTTAGAGCAAGATGCAGGTTTGTGGGAAGGTTGGAAATTCTTTAAATTTTAAAATGTTATAAATGGGGCAAAATAAATTTGCAAAATAAATTAAAAAAAGTGGATTTTTCACTTGCATTTATAAAACAATGTTACTAGAATGCACACCTCATTGACGACGTAGTACGAACAGTAACGAAAAAGTTCGATTATTCACATATCCTTAACTTATAAATTTATTTATAAGCCCGTTCGTTAAGAAACGATTTGTTTCGGAGGGGTACCCAAGCGGTCAACGGGAACAGACTGTAAATCTGTCGGCTCAGCCTTCGGAGGTTCGAATCC